>DATDIC010000630.1:0-3835 GCA_036521275.1 Acetobacteraceae bacterium | reverse complement strand
CATCAGCACCGTCAGCAGCAGGCCGATCGCCAGCATGATCAGCACGGGGACCGGTACCAGCCAGACGGTCGCGGTGCCGAGGGCGGTGAATGCGTGGCCGGCGGCATTATCGGGCGGCGTGACCGCGGCGCCGGACACGATGCCGTAGGTGAGCCCGCGCACGATGCTGAGCGATCCGAGCGTGGCGATGAACGGGTTGAGCCGGATGCGCGTCACGGCAAACGCGTTGACCGCGCCGACAACCAGCCCCGCCGCCAGTGCGGCGAGCACCGCCAGCACCGTGCTGCCGCCGGCCGTCAGCACGAGCGCCGCGACCACGCCGGCAAGACCCATCGTCGAGCCGACGGCAAGATCGAGACCGCCGCCGATCATCACGATCGCCTCGCCGAACCCGGCAATGCAGATCCACGAGAAATAGACCGCGACGTTGCCGAGGATGTTAGAGGCGGTGAGGAAATAGGGCGAGAACACGCTGATCGCGGCGGAGACCACGACAAGTGCTGCCAGCACGCCGGCCCATGGCACCAGCACGAGCTGTGAAACCGTCAACCTTCTCGGCGAGCCCGTTTCCGGTCCCATCCCGGCTGCCTGTTGGTACACTCGGGCGTTTCCCTACGTCGTCGATGTTCCGCACGGGCTGCGAGGGCAGTCAAGCACCGTCGGCGTGCCGAGCGTGCAAGCAATTCGGATCTCACTGCGGTGTGCTTGCACCTCGCAATCATTCGGGCGCAGCATCGCCATGCTGGTTCCCCGGATCGCGCCCGGTTATCGGCACTGCGGGCCCATCTCCACGGTGGGCCCCACTGCAGGCCCGTCTCCGAGGGAGCTGGCAGGGAGCGTTTCACAACGGAGAACAAATCATGATCAGCCGGAGAGAAGCGATCGCAGCGGGGCTGGCGGTCGGGGTGAGTGGCCGATTTCGCACTGCGCAGGCCGCTGCCCCACCCGGTGAAACCGCAACCGAGCTGAAGATCGGCAACACGATGCCATACAGCGGGCCGGCCTCCTCGTACGGGATCATCGGGCGAACCGAAAGCGCGATATTCAGGATGGTGAATGATCAGGGCGGGATGGGCGGCCGCAAAATAAATTTCATTTCACTTGATGATGCCTACAGCCCGCCGAGGACCGTGGAGGACGTTCGGCGGCTGGTGGAGGAAGATCAGGTCGCGTTCCTGTTCCAGACACTCGGCACACCCTGCAACTCCGCGATCGTGGAGTACGTGACGCGGCGGAAAATTCCCCATCTGTTCGTCGGCTCCGGCGCATCGAAATGGAGCGACTACAAGAAATATCCGTGGACGATGGGGTGGCAGCCCAACTACCGCACGGAAGCACAGATCTACACAAAATACATGCTGCAGAACGTGAAGCAGCCGAAGCTGGCGATCCTGTATCAAAACGATGATTTCGGGAAGGATTACCCAGCCGGCGTACGTGACGTGCTGGGCAAGGACTGGGACCAGGTGGTTGCCAAGATCGCCAGCTATGAGACCACGGATCCGACAGTCGATTCGCAGATCACCGAGCTGCAATCGGCAGGAGCCAATGTGCTGCTGGTCGCCGGGATTCCGAAATTTGCCGCGCAGGCGATCCGCAAAGTGCATGATCTGGCGTGGAAGCCGACGTTCTTCATGACCAATGTCTCGATCTCGGTCGGCGGTGTGATGACTCCAGCCGGGGCGGAGAACGGGATCGGCATCCTGACCACCGGCTATCTGAAGGACCCGACGGATCCGGCGTTCAATGACGACCCCGGCATGAAGCAGTGGCGCGCGGTGATCGAAAAATATCTGCCCGGCGCGGACATGACGGACGCCAGCATCGTGTTCGGGTACGGGATCACGCTGACGATGTTGCAGGTGCTGAAGCAGTGCGACGGTGATTTCTCGCGGGAAAATGTCATGCGGCAGGCGGAGAACCTGCACGAGGTGGAGATCCCCGTGTTGCTGCCGGGGATCAAGATCGACACCAGCCCTACGGATCACCGGCCGATCAAGTCGATGCAACTCATGCGTTGGACCGGCAAGACGTGGCAGCGGTTCGGTGGGCTGATCGAGGGCGTGAAGGTCTGAAGACCGGTACGCCTGCTTTTTTGTGCTTTGCCGCGGCCATACGGATCAGCGGATCATGAGCGAAACCCCGCGCAGTTCCTGCGATGCTTCGTCGGGGCTGCGCGTCATGATCAAGTCCATCGCGCCGGTGCGCAGTGCGGCGGCGCATGTCGCCAGCCCGAACGCGGCATCCGTATCGCCATCCGCCGGACACCGGCGGTTCTCCGTCTCGATCAGCTCGAACAGCTCCTCGGAGCGGACCGGAGCCAGTATTCCGAAGATCATCGCAAATTCCGCCGGTTGCGCGATGCGGCCGGCAAACACGAGTCCCTCCTGGAAGCTGGCCTCCAGGTTCATATCGACGACCCAGGTCTCCTCGTTCGTCAGCATGTCGATGAAGACGAGTCCGGCGACGTCGTGGCGCCGATCGGGTGTCCAGACCGACAGGCGGGACCGCAGCATCGCCTCCAGCATGGCCGCCTGCTGCGATCCCGCAGGCGGCGCGACCGATCGGGCGTAGCGCCGCGCCGCGGATGGGCCGCCGTTGGCGCTCGGCAGGAACAGCGCGAGATCGGTCAGCAGCTCGTATTCATTGTCGCTGTCACAGAACAGCGTCCGGCCTCTCGCCACGCCGATCCGCTTGGCCAGCCGCAGCACCGCCGCGTCCGACAGGTGCTTCCGGGCGTCCTCCTTCATTTGGTTGGAAATGTCGCGGAACTGCCGGTAGCGCGACAGGATGTCTTCCCGTTCCATGCCCTCCTCCTCGACCATCCGGCCGCGACGATGGCAATGCGGCCCGCCGCGGACTTTAGCGAGACGGTCCGAGTCGGCAGCCCCGCATCTCTGGAGGGATCGCGGGGAATTGTTCAAAAATAATCCCACACGTTCGACGCGCGAGCCTGATCGGGCGCCCCCTCGAACACGATCCGGCCGTTGTTCATGATCACCACGCGGTCGGCGATCTGCATCGCCGCCGCGACGTTCTGCTCCACCAGGATGGCGCCGACGCCGTGGTCGCGGCACAGCGTCTGCACCTGCGCGAACAGCCGCTCCACCAGGTTGGGCGCCAGCCCGATCGATGGCTCGTCCAGCATCAGGAAGCGGGGCGTCCCGAGGATCGCCAGCGCGAATGCCAGCATCTGCTGCTGGCCGCCGCTCAGGCTGCCGGCGCGGATAGAAGGCCGCTCGGCGAGTGCGGGAAACAGCCGGTAGGCGTCGGCGGGGGCAAACATCACGCGTGTTGCGGCGGTGCGGGCGGCGACCACGTCGATATTCTCGGCGACACTGAGATCCGGGAAGATCCCCCTGCCCTCCGGCAGCAGCCGCAACCCGAGCGCCACCCGTTCGGCAACCGGCATCCGGCCCAGCGGACGGTCCTCGAACCGCACCTCACCGGCGCGCGCGGGCAGAAGGCCCATGGTGGTTTTCAGCGTGGTCGTCTTGCCGGCGCCGTTGTGCCCCAGCAGCGCCAGGATGCGGCCTGGTTCCAAGGCAAGCGATATATCGGTGATGACCGTCTTGGCACCGTATCCGGCGGCCAGCGAGACCAGTTCCAATGTCACAGCGCGCCACCGAAATAGATTTCCGCCAGCTTCGGATCGGCGATGATGTCGGCCGGCGCGCCCTGTGCCAGCAGATGTCCCTGGTGCAGGAACAGGACTTCGTCAGCGATCTGCTGCACGACGCGGGTGTTGTGCTCGACCACCAGCAGCGTCTTGCCTTCCTGTTGCAGGCCGCGCAGCAGCACCATCACCTGGTCCAGCGCCCCGGCGGCGAGGCCG
>DATDIC010000629.1:0-2666 GCA_036521275.1 Acetobacteraceae bacterium | reverse complement strand
GAGTTTCCCGATCCCACGCCCGGGCCGGGCGAGGTGGTGATCGAGATGAAGGCATCGGGGATGTGCGGCAGCGACCTGCACTCCTATCGCCGGCCGAAGGGGGGCAGTGGGAGCGCGGTGGGTGGGTTGCCTGCCAATCCGAATCCGGTGATTGCCGGACATGAGCCGTGCGGCGTGGTGGCGGCGCGTGGGGCGGGCGTGAGCGAGCGCGAGGCGCCGGTCGGCGCGCGCATGATGGTGCATCATTACCAGGGCTGTACGCTGTGCGAGCACTGCCGCTCCGGCTGGTCGCAGCTTTGCCAGCAGCAGCCGGTGAAGGTGTATGGCAACAATGCCAATGGCGGGCATGCGCGCTATCTGTGCGTGCCGGCCAATACTCTGGTGCCGCTGGACGACGCGTTGTCGTTCGAGGCGGGGGCGGCGATTTCGTGCGGAACCGGCACCGCCTATGGTGCGCTGCGGCGGATGAATTTGTCCGGCAACGAGACGATTGCGGTGTTCGGCCAGGGGCCGGTCGGGTTGTCGGCGACGCAGCTTGCCAAGGCGATGGGCGCGCGGGTGATTGCGCTGGATATCAGCCAGGAGCGGCTGGACCGTGCACGCGAGTTCGGTGCCGACGAGGTGGTGGATCCGCGGTCGAACGATCCGGTGGGCGCGGTGAAGGACCTGACGCATGGGCGGGGTGCCGACCTGACGCTGGACACGTCGAGCGCGCCGGAGGGCCGCATCGCCGCGATCCGCGCGACCAAGGTGTGGGGCACGATGTGTTTCGTGGGCGAGCGCAATAACGTGACGATCGATGTGAGCCCGGACGTGCTGCGCAAGCAGTTGACGATGATCGGGTCGTGGACGTTCTCGGTGATCGGGCAGGCGGAGTGCGCGCGGTTCATCGTGGAGCGGAATATCCCGGTGGATAGGCTGTTCACGCATCGCTGGAAGCTGGAGCAGGGCGAGGAGGCGTATCGGCTGTTCGACACGCAGACGACGGGGAAGGGCGTGTTTTTGATGTGAATGGTGGTGCGCGGAGCAATGTGAGCGAGGCGTCAAGTCACGCGGTTGCGGAGGTGTATCGGGAGCTTGGGCGGCGTGGTTTTGTGCCGGGGAGTGCGGGGAATGTCAGCGCGCGGTGCCCGGATGGGGTTCTGATTACGCCGTCGGGATGCGCGGCCGAGGCGGTGAACGATAGAAATATCGCTTTCGTTGCAGACGATGGTAAAATCTCCGGCGGGATGCCGTCGAGCGAATTGCCGATGCACATGGCGATTTATCAGGCGTTCCCGCAGGCGCGGGCCATCGTGCATACCCATGCGGAGGCGTGTACCGCGCTCGCCTGCCTGAACCAGGGACTGCCGGCGTTCCACTACATGGTCACTGTGTTCGGCGGCGAGGACGTGCGGTGCGCGCCCTACGTGACGTTCGGCACCGCGGAGCTGGCCGAGCTTGCGGTGGAGGCGTTGCGGGACCGCACCGCCTGCCTGCTCGCCAATCACGGCATGATCGTACATGCACCGAGCCTGGACCGGGCGCTGAGCGATGCCATCATATTGGAATCGCTGTGCCGGCAATATCTGCTGGCACGCGCCGCCGGGACGCCTCGGCTACTGACGGCAGCGGAGATCGCGGGCGCGCGCGAGCGGTTCAAGACGTACGGCCCCGGCGCCTCGCCCGCAGCTTCAACAGCAGGATCGCCCCGCTCAGGCACAGGCTGATCAGGTTGAAGATCACCACCGGCGCGCTGCCGATCATCCAGCCATAGAGCGTCCACAAGGTGAATGCGGCGACAGTGATCAGGTACATGCGCCGCGAGATCGATTGCGTGTCCCCTTCCCGCCAGCTTTTCACGAGCTGCGGCACGAAGCTGGAGGTCGAGCACAGCCCGGCAATCACGCCCAGGATGGTGGCCGTGTGCTGCATGCTCAGCCGCTGCTGGCGACAATGATCAGCACGCCGGCAACCACCAGCAGCAGGCCGGCGACGTCACCGCGCTTCAATCGCTCGTGCAGATAGAAACGGCTGAACAGCAAAGTGAATACCACCTCCACCTGGCCGACCGCGCGCACCAGCGCCACGTCGGTCATCGCGAAGCCGGTGAACCAGCAGGCCGAGCCGGCGGCCGACAATATCCCCACCCAGGACGAGCTGCGCCAGCTTGTCATTGCCTTGCGCAGCTCGTGCGGCTCGCGCCAGGCCAGGTAGAGGCCTTGCATCAAGGTCTGCAACGAATTGGTTACGAACAGGACGAACAAGGCGCGCACGAACACGCTTGGTGCGCCCGCCGCACCGGTGGCGAGCTTGATGAGCACGGTGGTCAGCGCGAAGAAGAATCCGGCGCCCAGGCCGCACAAAGCGGCCGGCTGCGCGGTGGCGGCCAGCAGTGTGGAAACCCGCAGGCCGCGCCCGGCCAGCGACAGCGTCAGCACGCCCGCCAGACCCACGCCGATGCCGACCCAGGCCAGCGGCCGCAGTGCCTCATGCAGCACGATGAGTGCGACGACCGCGCTCTGCGCCGTATCGGTCTTGGAATAGGCGGTGCCGACGGCGAAGTTGCGGAATCCGAACGCCATGATCAGCAGGTTCGTCGCCAGTATCTGGCACAGGCCCCCGGCGGCGGAGAATCCCACCATGCGCCAGCTCGGCACCGACAGCGTGCCGCCGGACGCCGCCAG
>DATDIC010000628.1:0-24630 GCA_036521275.1 Acetobacteraceae bacterium | reverse complement strand
GAGGGCGTGCCGAGGCGGGTGAACTGCCGGGACATGCGACGGTGGTGTTCCTGGACCGCAACCGATGAGCGACGACGATGCGCTGCACGCGCTCGCGGGGCGCGCGGGCATCGTTCGTGAGTGGCAGAATTTCGCCGGGGATGCCCACTTGGTATCTGATGATACCCTGTGCATGGTGTTGGAGGCGCTTGGGTATCCGTGCCGCAGCGCCGACGATATTCGGGCCGGCCTGGACCGGCTGGAGCCGCCGGAAACAATTGACGCCCTGCCGCCGCTGCTTACCGGGACCGCCGGCCGCCCGACGCGAGTGGTACTGGACGGCGACCTGCCGCGCCGTGCCCGCCTGCTGCTGGAATCAGGTTCCGGACGCGATCTGACCCCGCATGAGGCGCACAACGGCATCGACCTGCCGGCGGTTGCCGAGCCGGGATATCATCGGCTGCTGATCGGCGATCGGGAGATCGTGCTGGCCATTGCGCCTGAAGGCGGCGCGAAAATCGCCGGACGCGGGTGGGGGGTGGCGGCGCAGGTTTACGGCCTGCGCCGGTCCGGCGACGGCGGCATTGGTGACACGGCTTCCGTCGCTGCATTCGCCGAAGCGGCTGCTCGTGACGGTGCGGACGCCGTCGCGCTGAGCCCGATGCATGCCTTGTTCCTGGCGCAACCATCGCGGTACGGGCCGTATTCGCCATCCAGCCGGCTGTTCCTGAACCCGCTATACGCGGCGCCGGAGCTGGTGCTGGGGCCCGAGCCGGTGGCGCAGGCGATCGATCGCGCAAGGCTGCAGGGTGAATTTGCTGCGCTGGAGCGTCTGAAGCTGATTGACTGGCCACGCGCAACTGCTGCCCGTGTGGGAATGCTGCGGGAGCTGTTCGCTGCTTTCACGAGTGGGGGCGGAATCCCCGACGGGCTGCGAGCCGATTTCGCGCAGTTTACCGCCGATGGTGGTGCGCTGCTGGCCCAGCATGCCTGCTTCGAGGCATTGCAGCACGAACAGATGGTTCAGGCACCGGACTATACGGACTGGCGCCGCTGGCCGACCGACCTGCGTGACCCCGACAGCCCCGCGGTCGCGGCGTTTGCCGCCGGGCGCCGGTCGGAGATCCAATTCCATTCGTTTCTGCAATGGCTGGCCGACCGGTCGCTTGGCGCCGCGCAGCAGCGGGCCCGCGATGCCGGCATGCGCATCGGGCTGATCGCGGACCTCGCGGTGGGCAT
Source organism: Acetobacteraceae bacterium (assembly GCA_036521275.1). Classification (GTDB taxonomy): domain Bacteria; phylum Pseudomonadota; class Alphaproteobacteria; order Acetobacterales; family Acetobacteraceae; genus DATDIC01. The sequence continues at coordinate 23,412 of DATDIC010000628.1, read as the reverse complement.
GGACCCGGCCGGCAGCCATGCCTGGAGCCGGCAGCAGGAGATTCTCGGTGGCCTGGCAATCGGCGCACCGCCCGACTTGCTCAATCCCAACGGGCAGCAATGGGGCATCACGACGTTTTCCCCGCAGGCGCTGAAGCAGACCGGCTTTGCGGCGCTGCTGGCCACATTGCGTGCGGCGATGCGCAATTGTGGCGGCGCGCGGATCGACCACGCGATGGGGCTGCAGCGGTTGTGGCTGGTGCCGGAGGGTGCTTCCGCCGCCGATGGGGCTTATTTGCGCTATCCGCTGACGGACATGCTGCGCCTGCTGGCGCTTGAATCGCACCGGCACCAGGCGGTCCTGGTGGGCGAGGATCTCGGCACCGTCGCGGAGGGATTTCGGGAAAAGTTGGACGCGCACGGGGTGTACGGCATGCGCGTATTGTGGTTCGAGCGCGATGAGGACGGGTTCGCCGCTCCTGAGCAATGGGACCGCAGCGCGATCGCGATGACCTCTACGCACGATCTGCCGACGGTCGCATCCTGGTGGCTGGGGGCCGACATCCGGCTGCGCGCGCAGCATGGGGTTCTGGGACCGCAGCAGCGGCCGGAGGCGTTGGAGGCGGAGCGTGACGAGGACCGACAGGCCGTGTGGGCGGCGATGCACGATGCCGGCGTTGCCGAAGGGGCGTTGCCGCCGGCAGATGAAACGACCCGATTCGTGGATGCGGCGGTGCGGTTCGTCGGGCTTGCGGCGTGCCCGCTGGCGCTGCTGCCGCTGGAGGATCTGATCGGGACGACGGAGCAACCGAACCTGCCGGGCACGACGGATCAGCACCCGAACTGGCGCCGGCGCACCGAGCGGGCGGCGGCGGAGCTGCTGGAGGAGCCTGCCGTGGCGCGTCGCGTGGCTGCGCTGAATGCCGAAAGGCCGCGCCGATGATGCCGCCGCGCGCCACCATGCGGTTGCAGCTTCACAAGGGGTTCACCTTCGACGACGCGTCGCGCGTGGTGCCGTACATGGCGCGGCTGGGGATCAGCCATCTCTATTGTTCGCCGATCCTGACGGCGCGCCCGGGGTCGATGCACGGCTACGACGTGCTGGAGCCCACGCGGATCAACCCGGAACTCGGCGGCGAGCCGGCGTTCCGCCGCATGAGCGAGGCGTTGCGCCAGGCAGGGTTGGGGCTGATTGTCGATATCGTTCCCAACCATATGGCGATGGGCAGCGCCAATCCGTGGTGGCAGGACGTGCTGCGCTATGGCCAGGCCAGCCGGTATGCGCGGTTCTTCGATATCGATTGGCATCCGGATAACAAGCTGCTGGCGGGGAAGGTGCTGCTGCCGGTGCTCGGCCGGCAGTTTGGCGAGGCCCTGGAGGCCGGTGAAATCACGCTGCATGGCGGGGCCGAGGGGTGGGAGATCCGCTATTTCGGGTCGGCGTTTCCCGTCGATCCGGCCGATGGAAGCGAGATTGCGGCGCTCGGGGTCGGGTCTTACAACGCAGCCGAACCGGCGTCGCGTGCCCGCCTGCACCGGCTGTTGCAACGGCAACATTACCGGTTGGCCTGGTGGCGCACGGCGGGTGACGAGATCAACTGGCGCCGCTTCTTCGAGATCAATGAACTTGTGGGCATGCGGGTGGAGCTGCCCGAGGTGTTCGAGGCGACACACGCGCTGCTGTTCCGGCTGTATGCCGACGGGTTGATCGATGGGATGCGGGTGGATCATGTGGACGGGCTTGCCGATCCCGGTGGCTATTGTCGGCGGTTGCACGCGCGATTGGCGGAGCTGGCGCCGGGGCGGGCGCCCTACGTGCTGGTGGAGAAGATACTCGGACGCCACGAAAGCCTGGCGCCGGACTGGTGCATTGCCGGTACCACCGGATACGATTTCATGGATACGGTCAGCGCGGTGGAGCATGCCGGTTCCGTGCAGCCGGCGCTGGAACGCCTGTGGGCGGAGTTGTCGGGGCGCCCCGGGGCGTTCGAGCGGGAAGAGATTTCGGCACGGCTGGAGATACTGGATCGCAGCTTCACCGCCCAGGTAGAGGCGACGACCGACGCGCTGCACCGGGTGGCGGTGCAGGATCCCCGCACGCAGGATGCTGCCCGTGCGGCGCTGCGGCGCGCGTTGATCGCGTTGCTGACGCATTTCCCGGTATATCGCAGCTATGCGGGCGGCAGTACGAGCTGCAGCGGTGACGAGCGGGCGTTTGCCGAGGCGCAGGAGAAGGCCTGCCGCGTGCACGGGCTGGCGGACACATCGCTGATCGCGCTGATCGTGCAGTGGCTGGGTGATCCGGATACGCCGGCAAAGCGCACTGCGGCGCTGCGTTTCCAGCAGCTCAGCGCACCGGTTGCCGCGAAGGCGGTGGAGGATACCGCGTTTTATCGATATGGGCGGCTGCTGTCGCGCAACGATGTCGGGTTCGACGCGGCGCGGCTTGGCATCGAGCCCGGCGAATTCCACGCGTCATGTGTCGCCCGCCACGCGCATTTTCCCGACGCGATGCTGGCGACGGCGACGCACGACCACAAGCGCGGCGAGGATGTTCGCGCGCGGCTGGCGGTGCTGACGGAGATCCCGGGGGAGTGGGGTGTTGTTTTGCGGCGGTGGATGGAGATGAACGCGCCGCATCGGCGGACGGTCGAGGGGTTGGCGGCGCCGTCGGCGGGCGATGAGGTGATGCTGTATCAGACGCTGCTGGGGGCGTGGCCTTTGACCCTTGGGCGGCATGATCGCGCCGGGATTGCGGCGTTTGAAGAACGCGTGGCCGGCTGGCAGGAAAAGGCGCTGCGCGAGGCGAAGCTGCGGACAAGCTGGACCTCGCCCGACGAGGCGTATGAATCGGCCTCGCGCGCGTTTCTTGGCGCGGTGCTGCACGGCGATTTCGTTGACGAACTGGCGGAGATGGCGGATCGCATTGGGCCGGCGGGGGCGGTGAATGGACTGGCCCAGACACTTCTGAAGCTGACTGTTCCGGGCGTGCCGGACTTCTATCAGGGCACCGAGTTCTGGGACCAGAGCCTGGTTGATCCGGACAACCGGCGGCCGGTCGATTTTGAGGTCCGCCTGCAGGCGCTGGAGGAGCTGCGCAGGCTTTCGCAGTTGGCATCGCATTGGTGCGACGGATTGGTGAAGCAGGCGCTGATCGAGCGGGTGCTGGACTGGCGCCGTCGCCTGCCCGACCTGTTCGCCCGCGGCGATTATCGTCCGCTGCAAATCACCGGACCGCGCGCATCACATGCGATGGGCTTTGTCCGCCGCTTCCGGGATGCCGCGCTGGTCGTGGTTGTTCCGCGCCTGCCGTGCGCGCTGCTCGAGCCCGGTGCGGGACTGCTGATTCCGCCGGCGGCATGGGATGGCACGATGGTGCGGCTGCCGGAGGGGGTTTCCGGCATGTTCAAGGATGTGTTCGGCGAGTCGGCTGACTGCCGATGCGAAGGGCTGATGCAGCTCGGCGATGTGGTGGGGGGCTTTCCGGTGGCCGCACTTATCCGTGCGGCAGCGGAATAGCTGAGGGGTACTTGCAATCGGTGGGCGGTACGGGCAGAGTGGTCCGAGTCGTCAACAACTGAAAGGAGGTGATCCAGTGTCTCATTGCTCTCGGTCGGCGCCTATCGCCGCAGCCTGGATCTCCGCTGGTTTGGAGCTGGCTGTCTAATTCGGCGTCTGGCAGCCAACGACTGCAGACAATGCGGAAGGCTTCAGGGGGACGCCCCTGAAGCCTTCTTCTTATTAGCCGCCTGCGTGAGCGACAGGTTCAGGCGGCGCGCCGGATGAGCGTGCGGCGGGCGATCGGTTGCTGTGCACGTACAGCGCTGCTCGATCCAGTTTCGCCGGCATTTGCGGCGGCTGCGGGAGTTCATAGGCGACTGGTCGGCGGTGATCGGCAAGCAGCGCTTGCGCATCGTAGACGCTGTTGAAGTGAAACATGTTGCGCAGGAAATTGGTCTGTCCGCGCAGTGCCAGGCGGGCGAACACGCCGCTTGCCTGCCACAGGGTCCGCCATCCGAGATGCTTGCGGTTGAGCACCTGCTGGGTCTTGGTCAGCTCATGATAGAATTCATCCAGCGGCAGCTTCGTGGGAAGCACGCAGTGCTGGATATCGAACAGCCGATAATCAAGCGTTTGCAGCTTGCGTGACTCCGTGACCCAGGTTTCGGTGCCCGGATAGGGTGTGTTGACACTGATATTCACCACATCGGGGATTTCCATGCACCATTGGCGTACCGTCTCGAAGCGCGCATGGTCCCAGTCGGGGTCGGCGATCAGGTTGATGGCGACGTTGATCCCTAGCGAGCGGGCATAGTCCAGCGCTTCGAAGTTGCGCGACAGGTTCACGCGCTTGCGGAATTTCTTCAGCCCCTCCTCGTCGATCGCCTCCAGGCCGAGGAACATCATTTTCAGCCCCAGGCGGCGCCATTCGCGGAACACCTCGCGATGGCGCAGCAGCACGTCGCCGCGGGTTTCCAGATAGTATTGCTTGCGGATGCCGCGGCGGGCGATTGCCTCGGCGATGGCCATGCCGTGCTCGGCGCGCACGAACGCTACGTCGTCCACGATGAACACGCCGGGCTCCGGGATTGCCGCCAGGTCGTCAACGACTCGCTCGGGCGATTTCAGCCGATAGGTGCGGCCGTAGAAGGTCCAGGCGCTGCAAAACGAGCAATCCCAGGGGCAGCCGCGCGAAAACTCAATGGATGCGGCGGGATCCAGGGTGCCGATGAAGTATTTCCGCCGGTGGTGGAGCAGATGCCGGGCCGGCTGAAGCGCATCGAGATCATCGACGAAAACCGGGGCCGGCCCTTCGCCATTGGCGGTGACGGCGCCGGGGACCGATTCCATCGGCTGTCCCGCGCCGATAGCTGCCAGCAGCAGCGGCAGCACGGCTTCCCCTTCGCCGCGCAGCACACAGTCGATCGCGCCGCCGGCGTGGTCGAGCATTGCCGGGGCAGTGAAGGAGACGCTGTGGCCGCCGACGACGATGACGCAACCCGGATGGAGCTGCCTAGTCAGCTTGGCCAGATCGACGATCTCCGGCACGTTGGCCAGATAGTTGCAGGAGAATGCGACAACATCCGGCTGCCATTGCTGCACGCTGCGCAGATAGGTGCGCTGCGTGTCGACCTGCAGATCGATGATGCGCACCTGGTGTCCGCCGCGCAGGGCGGCAGCGGCCACCAGCTCCAGCCCGAGAGGTTCCAGGCGGAGGAACACCTTGGTGTACATCAGGGGGCCGGGATGGACGGCAAGCAGTTTCATGCGAGGCCTCTCCGGGCGGTCGAAGCCGGCATCGGAAGAGTGGCCGGCAGCACGGTTGCCAGCTTACGGCTCGGGATTGGCCGGTCTGGCGCCGACCGGGACCCCGATGTTACTGGTGATACTCATTCCTTTGCAGCACGCGAACGCCGAACCATCCCCAATATACGCAATGCCGCTGGATCAATCCATCGTCGTCGATCTCCATGACCTCGGCGAAGTCCATCTGCTCACCTTTTCCGGCGTCGCGCGGATATTCCCAGATCAGCCGTTTGCCATCGGTCAGATAGCCCGTCCGGTAATATTGCCGCACGGGGGGCTTCCGTTCCTTCAACTGCGCGAACAGTGGACGCAGCTCTTTGTGGCCGCGCAGCACACCGGTTTCCGAGCCGAGAAGGTGCGGCACCAAAGGGCTTTCGAAATGTGCGTCCGGCGCATACAGCGCGAGCAGCGCGGCGATATCATTGCGCGACAGAGCTTCGTTCCAGGCGAAATACACCCGCTCAACAGGAGTTGCAGCGGGTTCGAACGTGCGCGCGATTGGTTTTGGATTCATCACTGTGCCTCCGATGTTTCTCGCGGGCCGAAGCGCTTGCCGGTCTTGAACAGCTTCGGGTCGAGGGTCGGGATTCAGGGTTGGCGATACCCGGTGATGCCGCGCGTGGCACTGTCGCCTAACGGGCTTCGGCGGCGGGGGTTTCACCTGGCGCCGGTGCAACCCGGGCGGGTCGAACGGAGGAATATGCTAGCGCAAGTTGGCGGGCGGCGATGTGGCTGTGCCGCTTGCGAGTCGGTGCCCTGAAGCTCGACCGATCGGCCGGAAGGAGTGCGGGGTTTCACCTGTTGGGTGAAAGAAAGGGCTCTCCCCGCGCAGGCGGATATTTACGCCGAGGTCGCGGTTGCATGGGATGTCGGTGGATTCCCGCTTTCGCGGGAATGACGGGGGGCGGGAATGACCGGGGGGCGGGGAAGACGGGGGCGGGAATGAAGGGGGCGGGAGTGACGAGCGCGGGGATGGCGGGGGATGGGGGGGCGGGGATGGGTCTGCCTTTAGGGCGGTTGATGTTACTCGCTTTGTGAACCGGGGTCGTGCGCCGCGTCCTGTGCTCAGAAATTCAGCCGCAATCCCGGTTCAGGCCAATCCATCACGCCGAGCCGGCCGGTTTCCGACAGGGTGATGAACGCGGTGCGCAAATCCGCACCGCCGAAGCAGATATTGGTCGGATGGGTATCGGGCATGGCGACCTGCCGCAGCACGCGTCCGTCAGGCGAGATAATCGTGATGCATCCGCTGACCAGTGTTGCCACACAGATGTCTCCGTTTGCCTGCACCGCGAGACTGTCGAACCGCTGAAATCCCGGCAGTCCGGCAATCAGGCGTCCGCCGTGCGGCGATGGGAATGGATGCTTGCGCAGCTTGCCGGGCGCTTCGATGTCGAAGGCCCACAGGCGCGCCGGTTCGGTATCTGCGACGTACACGGTCTTTTCGTCGGGGGACAGCCCGACGCCGTTGGCGCTGAGGATCGGGTATGCTGCCTCTGTGATCCGCGAGCCGTCCGCCGACGCGTAGAACAGGCCGCCGTGGTCCCGCGTGCGGGCATACCGCTTGCCGAGATCGGTGAACCAGAACCCGCCGCCGTGATCGAACACCAGGTCGTTCGGAGCCGACAAACGGTGGCCGCCGCATTCGGTGTATAGCGTGCGCGTGTCGCCGCTGCGTGGATCGATGCGCTGGATGGAGCCGCCGGCGTAGTCGGGCGCAGGGCCGGTCGCCATGAAACCGCTGGCGGGGTACAAGCCACCGCCGTTGTTGCAGCAGTAAAGAGCGCCGTCCGGCCCCAGCGCGAGGCCGTTGGGGCCGCCGCCGGTCTGCGACAGCAGGGTTTTGGTACCGTCGGGCGTGACTCGCCAGACGCAACCCTGCCGGATGTCGGTGAGCACCACCGATCCGTCCGGCATGACCACGGGACCTTCGGCGAACCCGAAACCTTCTGCCAGAATACGCACGTCCTGCATGGGCTACCTCCGTGATGCGCCGGGTCGCTGCGCAGTTTTCATGGCCCTACTCCTTGACGCCGCCGGCCATCAATCCCCGCACCAGATAGGTGCGGACGAAGAATGTAAACACCAGCACCGGCAGCATCACCAGCACGCCGGCGGCAGCGATCTTGCCCCACTCCCACCCGGCATATTGCATGAAGTTGACGATCGCGACCGGCGCCGTCATCGCATCGGTCCGCGTGAGGATCAGGGCAAAGAAAAAGTCGTTCCAGGACAGGATGAAACACAGGATGCCGGTGGCGGCGAGGCCCGGCGCCGAGAGCGGCAGCGCCACACGCAGAAAGCCGCTCCATACGCCGCAGCCGTCGATCCAGGCTGCTTCCTCCAGCGAGCGGGGCACCGCGTCGAAAAAGCCTTTCATGGTCCAGATCACCAGCGCCAGGTTGAAGGTAACGTAGATGATCGCCAGGCCGAGGATGGTGTCGATCAGCCCGGTATAGGTGAAGACGAGGAAGAACGGGATGGTGAACGCGATTGGCGGCGCCATGCGGGTGACCAGGATCCACATCATCATGCGTTGGCGGAAACGGAAGCGCCAGCGGGCCAGCGCGTAAGCCGCCGGCACGCCGATGACGAGCGAGAACAGGGTGGCGGAAATGCTCGCCAGCAGACTGTGCCCGAAGGAGGCGGGGAAATCGCCTGTCCACAGAGCGGTGTAGTTTTCCAGCGTGGGGCGGAACAGAAGGTTGGTGCCCATGATCTCGGCGTTGTGCCGGAACGACATCTGCAGCAGCCAGAGCGCCGGCAGCAGCACCAGGACCAGCAGGGCCGCGGCGCAGAACAGCCGCGACCAGGCACGCAGCATGCGGCTATTCATCGAGCGCGCCCCCGCTGGTGCGACTGACGAACAGGCTTAGCACGAACACGCCGGCGACCAGCAGCACGGCGATCGCACTGCCGTATCCCCAATAGGCGAAATTGAAGGTCTGCACGAAGGCATAGTAGTTGGTGACCTCGGTCGCGCCGCCGGGGCCGCCATCGGTCAGCACATAGATCAGCGGGAAGGCCTTGATGCTGTCGATCACGCGGAACAGCGCGGCGACCATCAGCGTGCCGCGGATGAAGGGCAGCCGCACGTGCCAGAACAGTTGTGCCGGCCCGGCGCCGTCGATCAGCGCGGCTTCCTGCGGTTCCTTTGGTACCATCTGCAAGGCTGCGAGGACCATGAGCATGGTGAACGGGAACCATTCCCAGGTATCGGCGGCGGCGATCGCCCAGATGGCGGTGGATGCGTCGGTGATGAGCGAATGGAACGGCATGCCGAGGCTCGCCGCCAGCCGGTGCAGTGGGCTGATATCGGGCGTGTAGATGACCTTCCAGATGATCGCGACCACGATCGGAGGCAGCACCATGGGGATCAGGAAGCCGGTGCGGATTGCCTCCAGCAGCTTCGACGGGCGGTCCAGCAGCAGCGCGAGTCCCAGCCCCACCAGGAGTTGCAGCGCCACCGTTACGACCGACAGTTCCACCTGCACCGATATCGAATGCACGAATTCCGGTGATTCGAACGCCTGCTGGTAGTTTTGCCAGGGTGCGGAGAAATCGAACGAGCCGGGCTGGGTCGGGGTCCATGGCGTGAGGCTGGTGATCACCAGCCAGATTGCCGGGCCCAGGGTGACGACGGCGAGGACGAGCAATGCCGGCGCCAAGCCGCCAATGAATGCGTGCCGCTGCTGCCGCGCCCAGGCGGTTGCGCCGGGACGTGGGGTTGCCGGGCGGGTGCCGAAGATCACGGTCGAGGACGGAAGGCGGCGTGTCTCATAGCTTGACCCCGGCGCGCTGGAGGGCCTTCATCGAATTCTGCTGGGCGCGCTGCATGGCATCCTTGGCACTCATTTGCTTCGAAACGATGGTCTGGATGGCGATGTCGATTTCGCGATCCACCAGCGGATAGGGCGGCACGGTGCGATAGACGGTGTAGCCCTTGTCGCCGAGCTTCAGCGTGTCGAGGTAGAGCTGCGCGACATCCACCCCATTGATCATTGAATGCTGGCGGAACTCCGGCATCTGGATCATCGAGGCGCGGGTGACTGAGCTGTAGCCGTGGTCGCGGAACATGCGCAGCAGCAGCGGCTTCGACATGGCCCAGACGATGAAGGCCCAGGCAGCGTCCTTGTTGCGCGAGCCGACCGGGATCCCCCAGCCATGCGCTGCCACGTCGGGGAATCGGCCGGCCGGGCCGCCGGGCATCATGGAGAGCGAGCAGGTGCCAGCGACCTTGCTGTCCTTGGCGGCCATCTGGACCAGGAACGTCTCGTTGCTGGTGGAATAATTCACCTTGCCGTCTTTCTGCGACTGCAGCACCTGGTCGTAGGTGTAGGACAGCACGCCGTCCGGCCCATAGCTGCGCAGCATGTCGGAGAAGAAATCCGCCGCGTGCACCGCTTCGGGCGAATCCAGCAGCGGGTGCAGGTTATCCGGCGGATGGGCGAACACGTCTCCACCGAAGCCATGCAGATACGGGATGAAGGTCCATCCATAATGGTTTTCGGCGACGAACGGGACGGGACCGCCCTTGGCTTTCAGTGCGTTCAAGGTGGTTGCCATTTCGTCGAACGTGTCCGGCTGCTTCAACCCGGCCTGCTGGAACAGATCGTACCGCGAGCAGCCAGCCATGTGGACATCCGCGATCCATGGTATGGCGTGCAGCCGCCCCTGCCGATCCTTGAAGGCGGTGGTGGTGCCGGGGATGAAATCGCCCACGTCGAAATCGGCCGGGGTCTTGGCGGGATCGTGGATGAAGTCGTCCAGCGGCGTGGTCCAGCCGGCGCCGACCCAGCGGCCGGAATAGATGAACGTGACATTGATCACGTCGTGCGCGGCCGCGCGGGTGGAAAGTTCGATATCCATGCGCTGATTGTAGATGGGGAAAGATGGGGTCTCGTACACCACTTTGGCGCCGGTGGCCTGTTCGAATTCCGGGATGTAGTTCTTCAGGAACTCGGAATAGGATGTGCTCCAGCAGGCGACGTGCAGGGTGAGTCCGTCGAATTTCTTGGTGCCCCCTTGCGCCGGCGCTTTTGCCGGGAGTGCCAGAAGCCCGGTGCCGGCGGCGGCGCCGGCCAGCAGATCGCGGCGGCGGATTGGTGGCTGAAATTGACGCATGTCGTGGTGTCCCCCCGGTGCAGTTTTCCCGTCGCGAGCTTGGGTGATGACACCGGAACTGACAAGCGAGTGCGGAGGGCGTGAAGGAGATATCGTGGTCCGAGATGATCCGTTGCATGAGCGGCTTGCCGCGCATCTGACATCGGAGCTGCGCGATTCAGACGTGGCGCGTGAGCTGGCATCCGCCATCATGCAGGATGCGCTGTCGTGGCAGGCGCCCGAGTTCGCGCCGGAGCGGATGCGGGCGATCTTCGCATTCACGTTCGGCAACCGGATGCTGCCGAATGGGAACCGGGTGGCGGGGCCGGTGAATGAACGGCTTGCCGAATGCGCGCTGCGCTTGCATCGCGGCTCCGGCGCGGCGGTGTATGCGCAATGGGAGATCGCGGAGCTACTGCATGGGCGGATTGCAGAGGACGCGTTGACGCCGATTTTTCCCGGGCGCGATCCGCGGGGCGAGCCGGTTTACCTGGGCACCGGCGCGGTTATCGCCGATATCGCTGCCCGGGTTGGCGATCCGGCAAGCATTGGACCTGTCGGGGTGGTTGCGTTTGCTGATCATCTGTATCGCGCGGTGGCGGGGGCCCGGCAAGCCGGGTTCAATGCATGGGCACCGGTCGGCATGGCGATGCCGGCGGAGTACGATGCCGATTCAGGCCAGGCCTGGTGCCGTTCCCGGCTGGCCTATCTGCTGCACGATATCATGCTGCGCGTGGCGGATCGGCGCGCGGGGCTGGTCGGGGCCGGATGGGGCTGAAGGGGAAGGCGGCGAGGCTTCATTCGGCGTTCACGCCTCGGCGACTGCGTGGAGGGACGTGATCTCGAGCGGTGTCGCGTGGCTTGCGACATGGCGTCGAATTGTCATCATGCACCGATATCGCTGTATACTCGTGTCCGATGAAGCATTGGCGACTCGAACATATCGCCTGGGATCGGTTCGACCCGGCGAAGGTCGATCCGGCCACCATTCCGCTCGTCAAGGCGGCCGCGATGGTGGAACGGAACGGCACGGATTACGCGATCTATCTCGGCCGCGTGTTCCACGACGACCCCGATTTCCGCGCGGCGGCCGACTACTGGGCGGAGGAAGAAGTGCAGCATGGGGAGGCGCTGGGCAAATGGGCGATGCTCGCCGACCCGGGCTGGGATTATCCGGCTGCCTTCGCCCGTTACAAGGCGGGCTACAGCCTGCCGCTGGATGCCGCGGCGTCGGTCCGCGGCTCGCGTACCGGGGAGCTGATCGCCCGCTGCATGGTCGAGACTGGTACCTCCAGCTACTATACCGCGCTGGCCGACGCGACGCAGGAACCCGTGCTGGGGCAGATCTGCCGCCACATCGCGGCCGACGAGTTCCGCCATTTCAAGTTGTTCTACGATCACATGCGCCGCTATCTCGGCCGCGAGCAGATCGGCCTGCCACGCCGCCTGATGATCGCTGCCGGCCGCATTACCGAGAGCGAGGATGACGAGCTCGCTTATGCCTGGCACTGCGGCAATGAGCCGGCCGCGACCGCCTATGATCGTCGCCGGTGCATTGCCGCCTACATGGCCCCGGCGATCGGCTTCTACCGCTTTCGGCATGTCGAGCGCGGCATGGGCATGATCTTCAAGTCGGTCGGCCTGCCGCCGCGCGGCCGCATGTCGGACCTGGCTGCGAAGACCATGTGGCGGCTGTTGCACTGGCGGGGCCGTCGGCTCGCGCGCCAGGCCGTGGCCGCTGCCCGCTGACCTGCGCAACCGGGGGGATTGCTTCGTCGCTCACGCTATCAGCGAAACGGTCGCGACAAAGGGCCGTTGCCGCTCAGCGCCAGCCGACGCATGCAAAAAAACCGGCTATCTCGGCCGCGGCGCGATCCGGATCCTCGCGATGTGGGAAATGTCCGACTTGGGGGAACAGCGCCAGGTCAAGTTGGGTAAATGTCTCGCCAAGGCGATCGGTCCACTCCCACGGGAAGAGCGGATCCCGCTCCGCCCACCGCACACAAGTGGGAGCTGCGATCGGCGGCAATGCGGTTGCTTCACCTTTCATCATCGCCAACCGGCCGGCGTGGCTCGCTCGATAGTAGGCGAAACCGCCAGCAAGGTTTCCTGGCTTCATGAAATTATCGGTGAACGCCGGAATTACGTCATCGAACGCATCCTGCCGATAGGCCCAGTGTCGCAGGAAGTGCGAGATATAGGCTCGGCAGCTCTCTGCCGACGTCCCCACCAGTGCCGGCGCCATTTCCATCTGATGGAATGATTGATACCATATCTCGATCAGGCGGTCCGGCGTGCCCAGGCGCGTCCCGATCCCCGGATGGACGAAATCGAAGAAGAACAATCCGGCCACGCGTTCCGGTGCCGCGCGCGCCATCACCTGCATCGCCGCGCCGCCAACGTCGTGACCGACGATGCCGACGCGCTCGATGCCAAGCGCGCCGAGCAACGCCAGCATGTCCGCGGCATGGCCCTCCGCACCCCAGGGGCCGTTCGGCTTGTCGCTATCGCCGAAGCCGCGCAGATCAGGGGCGATCAGCCGGAACCGCTCGGCCAGGCGAGCCATTACCGGTTCCCAAGTCAACCAGAACTCCGGCCAGCCGTGCAGCAGCAGAAGCGGCGCCCCGTTTCCCACCTGGGCTACATGGATCGAGGCGTTGTTCGCCCGGACGATCACATGATGCATGCTCCGTCCCTCCTTGTCGCTAGCTGTCGCTGCTGAGGATAGCCGAAAACGGTATGGCGGCAGCACCCGCAATCTGCGCTATGGATGTCGGTGAAGCCGTTGCGGTAGGATAAGCGAATCGGAGTCGCGGTTCGAGCCCGGATCGCGATCGAACCGTCCAGGAAGTTGTTCAGGGAACCACAGCTTTGCAGCCCCGGTACTGGATTCGCGTTCTGCTGATCATCCCCTTCGTCGCCATGCTCTGGGTGCCGTTCTACGACCGCACCGAGCCGACGCTGTGGTCGTTTCCGTTCTTCTATTGGTACCAGCTCCTGTGGATCCTGATCAGCGCTGTGGTGATCGGGGTGGTCTACCTGGTCGAGCATACCGGGTCGAACACCGGGGGGGAGCCGTAGTCCGATGAACGCGACTGCCGTTCTCGTTTTCGTATTGTTGTTCATCCTGATCACGTGGCTGGGCTTTGTCGCCGCGCGCTGGCGCAAGGGCGATTTGGACCTGCTGCATGAATGGGGGCTGGGCGGGCGACGGTTTGGCACCTTCGTCACCTGGTTCCTGCTGGGCGGTGATCTCTACACCGCATATACGTTCATCGCCGTCCCGGCATTGTTGTATGGCGCCGGCGCGATCGGGTTTTTCGCCGTGCCGTACACGGTCATGATCTATCCGATCCTCTATTTGGTGTTCCCACGCTTGTGGAAGGTGTGCCACCGGCACGGCTATGTCACTTCGGCGGATTTCGTGCGCGGCCGGTTCGGCAACCGCTGGCTGGCGCTGGCGATCGGGGTTACCGGCATCCTCGCTACTATGCCGTACATCGCGTTGCAGCTTGTTGGCATGCAGGTGGTGATCGGGGGACTTGGCTTTCAGACGGCGGGGCTTACGGGCGATCTGCCGCTGATCATCGCATTCGTGATCCTGGCGGCGTTCACCTATACCTCCGGCCTGCGCGCGCCGGCGATGATCGCGGTGGTGAAGGACCTGCTGATCTACATCACCGTGATTGCCGCGATCATCGTGGTGCCGATCCAGCTCGGCGGGTACGGCAAGATCTTTGCGGCCATTCCCGCGCCCAAGCTGCTGCTGGCGCATCCGCCGGTCGGGTCCTGGGGCGGTTTCGGCACTTATGCCACGCTGGCGCTAGGCTCGGCACTGGCGCTGTTCCTGTATCCGCATTCGATCACCGGTATTCTTGGCGCTTCCGGCGGCCGGGTGATCCGCCGCAACGCCGCGCTGCTGCCGGCTTATTCGCTGATGCTGGGCTTTCTTGCGCTGCTCGGGTTCATGGCGGTTGCCGCGGGGCTTGCCGCAAATCCCGCGTTTGCCGGCGGATTCAAGATTTATGGCAACAGCTTCGCGGTGCCGGCGCTGATCCTGTCGGCGTTTCCCGACTGGTTTGTCGGGCTGGCGTTCGCCGCCATTGCTATCGGCGCGCTGGTGCCGGCGGCGATCATGTCTATCGCTACGGCAAATATTTTCACGCGGAATATCTATCGCGAGTTCATCAACCCGGTTTGCACGGACGCGCAGGAGAGTTCGGTTGCCAAGCTCGTCTCGTTGCTGGTGAAGGCCGGGGCACTGGTGTTCGTGTTCGCGCTGCCACTGCAATATGCGCTGTGGCTGCAGTTGCTCGGCGGCGTGTGGATCATCCAGACGCTGCCGGCGGTGCTGCTGGCGCTTTATACCCGCATGCTGAATGGCTGGGCGCTGCTGGTCGGCTGGGCCGCCGGCATGATCCTGGGCACTTGGATGGCTGCGGCGGTGAATTTCGCGCCTGTATTCCCGATCACGCTGTTCGGCACCACGATCCCTTGCTATATCGCGCTCTCGTCGCTGATCGTGAACCTGATCGTCACGGTGGTGCTGTCGCTGCTGTTCAACCCGGTCATCTCTGACCGGCACCGCGATGTGACCAGCGCCGAGGATTACGCCTGACAATTTCCTGCGCTGCCGGATTGGCTTGGCGTCCCTTCACCACGACTTAACCCGCCGCGTCCAACTTCGCCGGCTGGAGATGCCTCTTTCCGCCGGATCCATGCGTCTTTCACCCGATCGCATCCAACTGCTTCGCGGCGCCGTTGCCAACTTGCAGCAGGGGCGGTTTGCCGCTGCCGAGCAAACATCCCGCCTGTTGCTCGCAACCGGCCATGACGCGCAGGCGGAGTTGGTTCTCGGCCTTGCTCTCGGTGCTCAGGGCGAGATGGCGCGGGCGATGCCGCTGCTGGATCGCGCGGCGGAGGCACGCCCCGACCACGCCCACCCGTGCCGTGATCTTGGCGAACTGCTGGCCGCTGCCGGTCGCCCGGCCGAGGCCATCCCGCATTATCAGGCCTGGCTGGCCCGGGCGCCGGGCGACGCTGCCGCCCATCATGCGCTCGGGCTGCTGTGTGCTGATATCGGGCGCTTTGCGGATGCGATTCTTCATTTCGAGCGTGCCGTTACCCTGGACCCACGTCCGGCGATGGGTTGGTCCAATCTCGGCATGATGCTGAAGATCGAGGGTGGTTTCGAGCGAGCGATCGCCGCCCACGACGAAGCCGTTAGCCGCGCTCCGGAGGATTCGCAGATCCGGGTTAACCGCGCCGTCGCCCTGCTGCACGCCGGCCGGATGACAGAGGCGTGGCGCGATTACGAATATCGCCTGCGCCAACCCGGCCACACGACGCGTCCGCTGGACTTGCTGCTTCCCGAAGTTACCGGCCTGGACCTTACCGGTCGCACCATCCTGGTGACGCACGAGGATGGTTACGGCGACACGCTGCAATTCATCCGCTACGTCCCCCTGCTTGCCGCTAGCGGAGCGCGAGTGATCCTGGAGGTGCCGCCGCCGCTCATCCGGCTTCTATCCACTCTGGAGGGCGTTACCGGGCTCGACATGGGCGCTTCGTCGCCTCGACTTGCGGGAGAGAACCAGTCCGAGACGTGCGCCGGAGGGGCTGCACTCGGCGCTGGAGGTCGGGAGGCGACCTTCGATTATCACTGCCCGGTGTTCAGCTTGCCGCGTGCGTTCGCCACGACGGTCGCGACGATTCCCGGCGCTACCCCTTACCTTCGTGCCGATCCTGGATTGGTCGCGGCTTGGTCACGCCGGCTTCCGCCCGCCACTGGCCGCCGCATCGGCCTGGTCTGGGCCGGGCAGGCGCGCCCGTGGCTGACCGGGTTTACCACGCTCGATTCCCGTCGCAGCACCAGCCTGGCGCAGTTTGCCCCGCTGGCTGCTGCTGTTCCCGAGGTGCAGTTCATCAGCCTTCAGAAGGGACCCGCTGCTGGCGAGACCCGCACGCCACCCACCGGCATGCGGCTTCATGATCCGGGTCCCGATATCGCTGACTTTGCTGATACCGCTGCCATCATCGCCAATCTGGACCTTGTGATCAGCGTCGATACCTCCGTGGTGCATCTTGCCGGGGCGCTGGGCAAACCGGTGTTCCTGCTGGACAGATACGACAATTGCTGGCGCTGGCTCAGCGGTCGGGAAGATAGCCCGTGGTACCCGACGCTGCGCATCTTCCGCCAGGAGAGGCTTGGCGATTGGACCGGGCCGATGCGCGGGGTCGCCGCCGCGCTGCGGGCCGGCTTCCCAAATGCCGCCGGACGGTCCAAACCGAGGGCATGACCCATACTCGCATCCGCAAGTTCAACACGCGCGACACCTACCCGGAGCAGAAGCTCGACAACGATCTCTGCCAGGCCGTGATTGCTGGTGATACGATTTACCTGCGCGGTCAGTGCCCGCAGGACCTGGACAGCGGTGTCAGCGTTGCCAACGGCGACCCCGCTGGGCAGGCCGAACAGGTGATGCGCAACATCGACATGCTGTTGCGCGAATGCGGGTCCGGGCTTGGTCACATTACCAAGGCCACTGTGTACCTGACCGACATCCGCCACCGCGAGCCGGTGTATCGCGTGCTCGGCCGCTGGTTGAAGGGCGTGTTCCCGGTGTTCACCGGCCTTGTTGTTGTTGCCCTTGCGCGCCCCGAATGGCTGGTGGAGGTGGACATCATCGCGGTAAAGCCATCGCCGGGAGAGCAAGTGTCCTGAGGCGTTGCGGCCAGCCCGTAACAGCGGATACCTTGCCCCAGTCCGCCGACTCAGGCGCCGATGTCGAGCTGCGCGAAATCGTCAAAAGCTTTGGCGGCGATGCGCCTGCCGTGTCCGGTCTGTCGCTGGCGATTGCCCCCGGCGAACTTGTGTCATTTCTCGGCCCGTCCGGCTGCGGCAAGACGACAACCCTGCGCATCATCGCCGGGTTTGTTGATCCGGATTCCGGCCGTGTGCTGATGAAGCAGACAGACATCACCGATCTTCCGCCGAATAAGCGGGATATCGGCATGCTGTTTCAGAGTTACGCCCTGTTCCCGCATCTTACGGCGGCCGATAACGTCGCGTTCGGCCTGAGGATGCGGCACGTTCCCCGACGCGAAAGGCGGCAACGAGTGGACGAGGCGCTTGATCTCGTTCAATTGCGGGACCTTGTGGACCGGTTCCCGCACCAGATGAGTGGCGGTCAGCAGCAGCGCGTGGCGCTTGCCCGCGCCATCGTGATCCGCCCCCGCGTGCTGCTGCTGGACGAGCCGCTCAGCAATCTCGACGCCAAGCTGCGTCGCGACATGCGTGCGGAGATACGGCAGTTGCAGCGGCAACTCGGCATCACGACGATCTTCGTTACGCACGACCAGGAAGAGGCGCTGACGATCTCCGATCGCATCGTGGTGATGAATCGCGGCCGCGTCGAACAGATCGGCCAACCCTCAGAGATTTATCGGTTCCCGCGGACGTTGTTCGTTGCCCGGTTCATCGGTGAGGCCAACATCCTGTCCGGCAGCGTGGAGGCTTCACAGACCGGCCAGGTGCGTTTCCTTATCGGTGCCGGCGCGGTGTTGGCCGGGACCCCCGACGCCGAATTGGCCCCCGGGGCGGCGGCCGTGGCTACGGTGCGACCGGAAAACCTGCGCGTCTTCAGGCCGGATGATCCGCGATCCGATCGCTATGCCAACCGCTTTGCCGGAATTGTCGAAGCGACCACCTATCTTGGTGCTGCCACCGCTGTGCGGGTCCGCATCGATCCTGCGATCAGTCTGCACGTCATGCAGCAGAGCAGCGAGGCAGATGCGGACCAGCCGGATCATGTGCCCCGCTCCGGCGAGGCGGTGACGATCGCTTGGCATGCGGATTCCTGCCGCATCATCCGGGCTGCATGATTACGACGGCGGCTTAATGCCAGACCGCATTGAGGGTGATCCACCTTCGTCATTCCAGCGAAAGGCGGGAATCCAGGTGACTCCCGCGAATTTTGTGGGCTGTCGTTTGGATGCCCGCTTTGGCGGGCATGACGGATCTACAGTCGTCCTCAGCGCGGGTTGGCGATCGAGGCGCATTGGCGATCGAGGCGATTGACAGCTCGGATTCCGTGATGGAGGCTGGTGACCATACGGCGTTTGCGCTCAACCGGCTTGTCGGGTTGATGCACCGGGCATCCGGCCGACGCGCGTAAGGAGAGCAGAACGGATGCCGATGCGGCAGATCATCGTCACCCTCGGCGGGATCGAGGGGATTGCTGACATGTTTTACGATGTCGCGCCAAAGACCTGCGCCGCGATCTGGGATGCTTTGCCGCTCGGCGAGAGCATCAACCACGCCAATTTTTCCGGCGAGGAGGTTTCCTGTCCCACGTTCGGTCTGATGTGGGAAAGAGAAAACCAGCTTTACGACAACCAGCCCGGCGATCTTGGGTTTTTCGTGGGCGGGCCGGCGATCTGCATCTATTACGGCGCGTTGCGGGTCATCAGCCCCGGCAATGTATTCGGGCGCATCGTGACCAATCTGCCGCGTATCCAGGAGATCGCCCGCCGGTCCTGGAAGGAGCCGGGCATTCGCATGGATTTGCGGCGGCGGGGGTCCTGAAATGGCAGAGGCGGCGGCGACGCTGGAACAACTGACGGCGCGCATCGAAGCTGCGACGGTGACGCTTCATAAGGGCGAGGCGGAGGATGTGCGGCGCGTCACGCAGCTTCTGGGCGCCATGGGACAGTCTTTCACCACCACGATATTTGCGTTTCAGCAGGCGAGCACCGTGCGCGACGGCGTCGGTTTCATCGCCAGCCTGGCGGAGAAGTTCTCTGCTGAACCGTGGCTTCCCACCGTTGCCGCCGAGCAGTTCCGCCGGCCCGCAGCGACGCTGCGAGCGCGCTACGCCCTGCACGATACTGCCGCGTTGCATGAGGAAGCCGCTCGGCTCGCGCCCGGGCTCGATGGCGTCGCCCTGCTTCGGCTGACGCGGACGATGATCGTCTATTACGCGTTCCTGCTGCGCCGACTACGTGACCTGCTGCCGTTCTACGAGCTGTCGGTGGCGTTCGAGGGGCACAAGCGCATTGCCGAACGGGTGGCTATCTCGCCGATCGGCAAAGGAATCGATTGAAGCCGGCCGGCTATGCGATCCAGGCGACGGCGGTTCCGGCCCGATCGTAACGATGCACTCGGCATCGGCTGGAATGGTCCGGCGATTCCGGGGCTGGTGCTGCTGGCGGCTGGGTTCGTCGTGCCCATGCTGCTGCTCGTTGGGTACAGCGTGCTGCATGACGGCACCAATGGGCAGGTGAAGGGGCCCATCACCGCGGTCAACTACATCGCTATCGTGACCGATCCGCTGTATCTCCGCGTGCTCGGCAACACCGTGCTGCTCGGCGTCGTGGTGACGTTCATTTGCGCCTGCCTTGCGTATCCGCTTGCCTATTTCCTGGTGCGATCGCGCTCCCGCTGGCGGGGGTCGCTGATGTTTCTGATGATTACGCCGTTGATGATCAGCAGCGTCATCCGCAACATCGGCTGGTTCCCGATCCTGGGTGACAACGGGGCGATCAACGTGGTGCTGCTGGCCATGGGTTTGATCAGCCGGCCCTTGCCGCTGGTAAACAACCTCACGGGTGTCGTGATCGCGCTGGTACATGCGCTGCTGCCATTCATGACGCTGATGCTGATTGCAGTCATCCAGGCGATCCATCCGGAGATAGAGGAAGCGGCGCGGATGCTCGGCGCCAATCCCTGGCGGTCGTTCTGGGAGGTGGTTTTCCCGCTCAGCCGGCGCGGGCTTGCGGCAGGCTGTGCGCTGGTCTTTTCGATCGCCGTCAGCTCTTACACGACGCCGACCATCCTTGGCGGTGGCCGGGTGCTGGTGATGGCCACGTTTATCGCTCAGCAGATCCAAAGCGTGCTGCGCTATTCGTTCGGCTCGGCACTGACGATCGTGCTGTTCGTGGTGGCGCTGTCGCTGTCGCTGCTGTCCGCGAGATGGCTCGAGCGACGGGACGCGTAGCCGCATGAAGGCGCTGTTCCGGCTGCTGATCCTGGCGATCTACCTGTTCCTGATGGCGCCGCTGATTTTCGTGGTCATTTCCTCGTTTGGCGATGCGGCCATGTTGGCATTCCCGCCGCGTAATTTCAGCTTGCGGTGGTATGGGCAGATCTCGCCGGAACTGCTCGACGCGTTGTGGGTAAGCTTGCAGGCTGCGGCGGCCACCGCCGCAATCGCCACCCTGCTCGGCGTGTGGATTGCGTTCGCGGTCGCGCGGGGTCGGGGGGCGTTCCCGGCATTGCTGAAGGGGTTGTCGATCGCGCCGCTGTCGGTGCCGCATCTGGCGATCGGCGTTGCCCTGTATCAGGCCACGATGCTGTCCTGGGACTTCTCCGGCGTGCAGCTTGCCGGTACGTTCTGGGGACTGGTGCTGGGGCAGAGCGTGATCGCGGTGCCTTATGTGGTCAGAGGCACGCTTGCCGGGCATGCGCATATCGATCCGCGGGCCGAGGAAGCGGCGCTGTCGCTGGGGGCATCGCGATGGCGCGCGCTGTTTGCGGTCACTCTGCCGGCGATACGGCCGGGCCTCGTCTCGGGCGCGTTTCTTGCGTTTCTTGCGTCGTTCGACGATGTGCCGGTGGCGCTGTTCATGGGCGGCGGCGAGAACTCCACCACGTTTCCTCTGCAGGTTCTGGCGTCGCTTGAGTACAGCCTGAAGCCGGATATCATGGCGTTATCCACCCTTATCATCGTGGCGTCGGTGGTGCTGATGGCGATACTCGACCGTTTGTTCGGGCTGGAACGCTTCCTGCACGGACGATCCGCTGGCTGACTGCGGGCGCGATCGAGGATTGCCGCGGATGTATTCGGGAGAATGAACCGATGGCGATATCACCGCTTTGCATCACCCGCCGCGCGCTGGCCGGCGGGATGGCGAGCGCCGTTGGGTTGGCGGCTGCGTCAGGGGGCGCCGCGGCGGAG
Organism: Acetobacteraceae bacterium; assembly: GCA_036521275.1. GTDB lineage: Bacteria > Pseudomonadota > Alphaproteobacteria > Acetobacterales > Acetobacteraceae > DATDIC01. Next base: position 2,065 of record DATDIC010000628.1, on the reverse strand, counting down.
AACGTCACGCTAAGGGTTACTACGAACGGGGGCGATTTCGAGCAGTTCGAGACCCGCTATCTGGATGACCGTTTCACGGCGGATACGGGCATCCGCCTTGTCCGGATTGCGGCCAATCCGCCAGACCAGGTGCAGAAGCTGATTGCCAGTCGCGGCCGGCCGGTGCCGTTCGACGTTGCCGGGCTGGACGACAAGACGCAGCCTGAGGCGATCGGCGCCGGCACATTGGCCAAGATCGATCCTAAGATCGTTACCAATCTTGCTTTTCTGTACGATCGCGCCAAGCAGCCGGACGGCTATGGACCGGCTGTACTGTTCTGGTCGTGGGGGCTGATCTACAACCAGAAGGCGCTCCACGATCACGGCATTCCGGACCCGACCTCGTGGGCCGATCTGTGGGATCCACGGCTCGCGGGCAAGGTTGCGATTTCTGACATCACCGGACCGGGCGGCGTCGATTTCGTGCTGAAGGCGGCTCAGCTCGCCGGCGGCAACGAGGGCAACCTGACGTCTGGCCTGCAAAAGATCGCGCAACTGAAGGTGCAGTCGTACTACTCATCATCTAATGATGTCCGCACCAAGCTGGTATCGGGCGATGTATGGGTGGCGCCGTGGAACAACGGCCGGTCGTGGAACCTGATCGATTCCGGGTTTCCGGGCCGCTTTATTTATCCGAAGGAAGGTGGATTTCTGCACACGTCCACGATCGACGTGGTGGCGGGCACAAAATACGCCAAGCAGGCGCAGCTTTACATAAACTATGCGCTGGACCCGCTTTATCAGCTTGCACTGCTGTACTTTCCCTACGGCCCGGTGAACCGCAGCCTGCAGGACGTGCTGCAGGATTATCCCGATCTCGCCAAGAAAGTCCCCACGGGCCAGCTTTCTGCCCTGTCAGTGCCCGACTGGAAAACGGTGTTTTCCAATTTCGCCGGGCTGGTGGATCAATGGAACCGGATCGTGAAATCCTGACAACGATTGGGCGTTCCGGCCGTTTTCGAGCGGAGATTCAATTTGATTACACGAGGAACCAGAAGCTACGGCGTCGTGCTGCCGCATTTCGGGCCACACGCCAGCGCCGATCTGCTGATACGTTCAGCGAAGCGGATCGAGGAGTTGGGGTTTGACGCGGTGTGGGTTCGCGACCACCTGGTTTATGAGCCGCGACCTTACGATGATCCGGATATTACTCATATCGAGCCGTTGGTGGTGCTGTCGGCGCTTGCCGCGGTGACGACGAAACTGGTGCTTGGCACGGCGACGCTTATTCCGCATCGGCATCCGATCTATGCCGCGTTGCTGCTGGGCTCGCTGCAGCATTTTGCCGGGACGGGACGGGTGATTGCGGGGTGGGGGCTCGGCGGTCATGACATAGATTTCGAATCGATCGGGATGGGCGGGCTGGATCGAAGGAAGCTGATGCGCGAGCAGATCGATGTGATCCGCCGGCTATGGACTGGCGGGAAGATTGATTTTGCCGGTGAGTTCTATCGGTTCGGCGGTGTGGCGATTCGTCCTGTGCCGGAAACGCCCGGCGGCATTCCGATCTGGTATGGCGGCGCCAGCAAGGCCGCTGCGCGGCGGGCGGTGGAATTCTGTGATGGATGGATCTCCTCACGGATGCCGCGTCGAGATGTGCAGGAGCGGATAGGGCGCATGCAGCGTCTGGCGGGTGAGGCAGGTCGGGAGCGTCCGATTGTGGGCGCGATCCCGTATATGAGTCCCGGGCGGACGATTGAGGAAGGCGCCCGGCATTTCAACATGCCGGAGCTTTGCGCGGCGATGACGAAGTCGTTCATCGTGCCGCCTTCCGGGGCGTTTCGCACGGTCGAGGATATGGACGGTGCGGCGATCGCCGGCCCGGCGGACGTGATCGTGGAGAATATTCAGCGTTTCCGTGAAATCGGGGTGGAGCATTTCGTGTTCGATTTCCGCACCCGGTTTGCCCAGTTCGAGGAGTGCGTGGAAATGGTGGGCGCGGAGGTTCTGCCGCGGCTGAAGCGTTCAGCAGCCTGACTGAGGATGCGTTTCAGGCGCGATCTGGTTCATGGCGTGGCGATGGGCT
>DATDIC010000627.1:0-3273 GCA_036521275.1 Acetobacteraceae bacterium | reverse complement strand
GTCACCAACTTCGCCAAGATCCTTACCGGCTGGTCGGTCGCCATCCGTGGTGACCCGCCGGGGTTCCAGTTCCACCCTCGAGCACATGAGCCGGGTGAGCAGATCCTGATGGGCCACACTTTCCCCGCCGGAGAGGAGGGCGGATTGGCGGCGCTGCACTTCCTCGCCAACCACCCTTCCACCCACCGGCTCCTGGCCACCAAACTGGTGCGTTACTTTGTCGCCGACGACCCGCCGGACATGGCGGTTCGGCGGATCGAGGGGGTGCTGCGGGACAGCGGCGGCAATCTGGGCGCCGCCGCCGAGGCGTTGGTGACGCTCGATGTTGCCTGGGAACCCGCCAGCAAGCTGCGCACCCCCCAGGATTTTGTCATCGCCGCGCTGCGCGCACTGGATTTGTCCGATGAGGAACTGGCGACCGTGCCGCTCCAGGCCATCCTGGCCGGGCAGGGTCAGCCATTCCAAGCTGCGCCGCAGCCGAATGGCTGGCCCGACCGAGCCGGCGACTGGGCGGCGCCCGAAGCCATGATGCGACGCATCGATTGGGCCTACGCCGTGTCTGGACGCGCCGGCACGCGCGATGTGGCGGAACTCGCCGCAGCCAATCTTGGCCCGCTCCTGCGCGATGACACTCTTCAGGCGGTGCGCCGTGCCGGCTCCCGCCGCGATGCCATGACCCTCCTGTTCTCCGCTCCAGAATTCCAGAGGCGATGATGTTGCAGCTTACCCGCCGTGGCGTCCTGCTTGGCCTGACCTCGGCATTCGCTCTTGGACGTGCATCGCTTGCGCTGGCAGCGGCGGCGACCGAGCAGCGCTTTGTCGTTGTGATCCTGCGCGGCGCGCTGGACGGCATGTCGGCGGTGGTGCCGCACGGCGATCCAGCTCTCGCTGAGCTGCGCGGCGAATTGGTTCCCGACGGACTGCTGGATCTAGGCGGCTTCTACGGCCTGCATCCGTCGCTGACCAACCTTCATGCCATGTATCAGACGGGCGAGCTTCTGCCCGTCCATGCGGTCGCCGGACCTACACGGGTGCGCAGCCATTTTGAAGCGCAGGACTGCCTGGAAAGTGGCGCCGACCATCGCATGACGAGTGGTTGGCTCAATCGGGCGGTGGCCGCGATGCCGGGCGCCGCGACGGGGCGCCCCGAGGGCGACGCATTGGCAATCGGCGTCTCGGTGCCTCTGCTACTGCACGGCACGGCCACGGTGGGCAACTGGGCGCCGCACGGCGTTATCACCCCCTCACCCGACCTCTACACGCAGATTGCCGTGCTGAACCAAGCCGACCAAATCACCGGCCCGGCGATTGCCGAGGGTCTGAGGGAGCGCGGCTTCGCCGGTGCGGTCCTGGCCGACGGTAGCGAGCAGCCGGCCGGCAACCGCTACGCGTTTCCGACGCTGTTGCGTGCGGCCGGTGAGATGCTGCGCGCCACAGATGGCCCGCGTATCGCGGCGGCGGAGATCGGCGGCTGGGATACGCATGTGGCACAGGTTCCGCGGCTGACCCGCGTGCTGAAGGATCTCGACGCAGGGCTGGCGGCACTGAAGGATGGGCTTGGGCCGGCCTGGCAACAGACCGCCGTGCTGGTCATGACAGAGTTCGGCCGAACCGCACGGATCAACGGGACCAAGGGAACCGACCACGGCACCGCCACCGTCGCCTTCGTACTCGGCGGCGCGGTGGCAGGGGGACGCATTGCGGCGGATTGGCCGGGCCTCGGCGCCGGCAAACTGCTCGAGGACCGTGACCTGCAGCCGACCCAGGATCTGCGTGCCGTCGCCAAGGGCCTGTTGGCGCAGCATCTTGGGCTTGGCGCCGAGGCACTCGCCACCGTGTTTCCGGACAGCGCGACGGTGCAGCCAATGGCCGGTCTGATCCGCACCTGAGCGATTGACGCCCGCGCCGCGCGCACGTCATCTGCCACCGATGGCAGGGGCGGATGCATGAACAAGGCAGTGGCGGCGGTCGACGAGAGGCGACAATGGGAACGGCTTATGGCGATGGCGAAGATCGGCGCCATCGCGGGCGACGGCGTCAATCGCGCCTGCCTGACCGAACTGGACCGTCAGGCGCGCCGCCTGCTGATTGCCTGGGCCGGCGAGATCGGCGCCGATGTGTCGGTCGATGCCGCCGCCAACTTATGGCTGCGCCGCCAAGGCGCTGACCCGCAAGCCGCCCCAGTGGTCACTGGCAGCCACATGGATACGCAGCCGAACGGCGGTCGCTTCGACGGCATTTACGGCGTCATCGCCGGCCTCGAGGCGCTGACCGCACTGCACCGCTCCGGCACCGTGCTTCGGCGCCCGGTCGAGGTGGTGGCCTGGACCAACGAGGAAGGCGGCCGTTTCGCCCCCGGCTGCATGGGCAGCATGTCCTGGAGTGGCTTTCGGCGCATCGAGGATTTCGCCGACGTCGTCGATCCCGACGGTATGCGCTTCGCCGATGCACTCGCCTCGCATCTCGCCAGCGAGACGGACCTGCCGGATCGCCCTCTCGGTGGCAGGCCGCACGCCTATGTCGAAGCGCACATCGAGCAGGGACCGCGGCTGGAAGCCGAGGGGCTGGATATCGGGGTCGTCACCGGGATCCAGGGGAGCCGCTGGTTCACCGTCACCCTCACCGGCGAGACCGCGCATGCGGGCACCACGCCGCTGGCGATGCGGCGCGACGCGGTGCAGGACATGGTGCGCGCGATCACCGCGCTGAACACGCTGATGCATGATCCGCAGGATGTGCTGCGCTTCACCGTGGGCCGCATCGCTGTGGAGCCGAACACGTCGAACTCGGTGGCGAACCGCGCCAGCTTCACCATCGACTTCCGCCATCCTGACAAGGACGTGCTCATGGCGCGCGGCGATGCGATTGCCGGTGTCGTGCAGGCGGCGGTACGCGGTGCGGGCGTGACGGTGCAGGAGAATTTCCACGCGCTGCCAGTGGAGTTCTCGCCGCTCGTCATCGATGCAGTGGAGCACGCGGCGGCCGAGCAAAGCCGCGGACACATGCGCCTCCCATCGGGCGCGTTTCACGATGCTCAGTTCGTCGTGCCGATATGTCCGACCGGGATGATCTTTGTCCCGTGCCACAAGGGCATCAGTCACAACCCCGCCGAATACTCCGAACCGTCGCAACTGGCGGCGGGGACATGTGTGCTCACTCAGGCTTTGACCGAGTTGGCGAACTCCTGATCGGCTCACGCCCGAGACGTCGGTTGCTTGGCACGTTTTCCCTCATCTGATGCGCGCCATAGATACCAGGCCGCGATCGAACGGT
>DATDIC010000626.1:0-9333 GCA_036521275.1 Acetobacteraceae bacterium | reverse complement strand
CATCCAGCCCTTCGATGCCCCGCCCGAACGCAACCAGCTCCATCGCGTCATCGAGGAAATTGGCTGCGAGGACATGTTTCTGTTTTCCACCGACTACCCGCACTGGCACTATGATGGGACAGACGCCGTGCCCGATGGTTTGCCGGAATCGCTCGTCCGCAAGATGTTGGTCGACAACCCGCTCGAAACCTACGCGCGTTTGAAGGAGTAAGACGATGAACGTCACCGTCCTCGACCGCAGCCCCGATGCTTCGACACAGACCCTGCTCGGTTATGTCGATTGCGACGTGCATGTTTATCCGGCAACGGGGGCGGAGCTGGACGCGTTCCTGCCGGAGCGCTGGCGCAAGCACAAGGCGATGTTCGGCGGACGCACCCGGCAGGCGCTGGCGCATACCGCCAATTACCCGCGCATGTCGCCGCAGGTGGGCATGCGGCTGGATTCCTGGCCCCCCAACGGCAACATCCCTGGCTCCGACCTGGATTTCCTGCGCGCACAGTTGCTGGACGCGTTCGGCGCCAGTCATGGCGTGATGCTGCCGCTGGTCGGCCGCTGCTCCGATGAGCGCAATGTCGAATTTGGCGCGGCCATGTGTACCGCCGTCAATGACTGGCAGGCGGCCAACTGGTCCGACCGCGAACAGCGGCTGAAAGGCTCGGTGCAGATCCCGCTCGAACACACCGAAGCCGCCATCGCCGAGATCGAGCAGCGCGCGGGCGACCGCCGCTTCGTGCAGGTGCAAATCCCGCCGCGCAGCCTGGAGCCCCTCGGTCGTCGGCGCTATTGGCCCATTCTGGAAGCCTGTGCCGCCAACGGGTTCCCCGTCGCCCTGCATCTCGGCGGCACCAACGGTTATCCCTCGACCGGGGGCGGTTGGCCCTCGTTCTATCACGAGGAACACCCGTCCTACTGCCAGAGCATGGAGGCACTGGTTACCAGCCTGGTCTGCGAGGGCGTGTTCGAGCGCATCCCCAACCTGCGCGTGGTGCTGGTGGAAGGCGGCTTCGCCTGGATGCCGGCGCTGACCTGGCGGCTGGACAAGCACTGGCAGCGGCTGCGCGAGGAAGTGCCGCATCTGAAACGGCTGCCGTCCGAATATATCCGCGACCATGTCTGGGTCACCACCCAGCCGGTCGAGGAACCGGAGCGGACGGACGACATGCTGGCCACGCTGGAGTGGATCGGCTGGGATCGGGTGATGTTCTCCACCGACTACCCGCATTGGGACCAGGACGACCCGCGCTACGCGTTCAAGGTGACGCTGCCGGAGGACGCCCGCCGCAAGATTTTCCGCGACAACGCGCTGGCATTTTACGGCTTGGCTTGATGTTGCCCCCCGCCTTGCGGGCCTTGCGGGAGCGGGCAGGGGGAGGGGGCGCCCTCTAACCATGACCCTTCACGTGGTCGCCGAGGCCGGCGAAATCCCCGCCGGCTCCTGCAAAATCGTCACCGTGCGCGGGCGGGAGATTGGGGTCTTCTTCGTCAACGACGAATATTTCGCGCTGATCAACCGCTGCCCGCACGAAGGCGCGCCGCTATGCCGCGGGCGCCTGTTCGGGCTGATGGAATCCGACCGGCCGGGGACTTACCGGCTGGTCCGCAATGGCGAGATGCTGCGCTGTCCCTGGCACGGCTGGGAGTTCGACATCCGCACCGGCCAGTCCTGGTGCGAACCCGACAGCGTCCGCGCGCGAACCTACCATGTCTCGGTCGAACCCGGCGAAGCTCTCGCCAAGGGGCCGTTCATGGCGGAAACGGTGCCGGTGCGGGTGGAGCAGAATTACGTGGTCGTAGAAGTCTAAATCTAATTTGTGTTTGTCGGACCAGAACGCCCGTAAGCGAGCTGAACAATCTACTCGTCGCGATTTTTATTCCCCTGGCATAACCTGCGACAGCCGCCCGCCAGCGCGTAGTGGCGCGACACTTCGCGCCAGACCCGTCCGGTCATCCGTTTCCACGAACAACCCGCAGACCGTGCACTCACCCTCCGCCGGGCTCAGCCTCTCGGTCGGCATCTTGGTCCAGAACCGGATCGTCGCAGTTTCCTTCTGCATGCCGATCACGCTGTCATAGTCGCCCGACATCCCGGCGTCCGACTGGAACGCCGTGCCGCCTGGCAGAATCTGATGATCGGCGGATGGGCAGTGCGTATGCGTGCCAACCACCAGCGACACCCTTCCATCGAACGAATGCCCATACGCCATCTTCTCGCTGGTCGCTTCGGCATGGAAATCGCCGACGATCGCCTGCACATTGCCGCCGAGCTTGTATTTTCCCAGCAGCTCCGCCGTGCCGCGGAACGGGCAGTCCAGCGCCTCCATATACAGCCGCCCCATCGCCTGCAGCACCAGCGCCTTGCGCCCGTCCGCGAGCTCCACGACGACGTGACCCGCGCCCGGCGTGCCAGGCGGGAAGTTCAGCGGCCGCAGCAGGCGCGGGTGCTCGGCGATATACGGGATCACCTCCTTGCGATCCCAGGCGTGATTCCCCAGCGTCAGCACATCGGCACCAGCCGCAAACAGCGCCTCCGCCATGTCGGGACCCAGCCCGAACCCGTGCGAGGCGTTCTCCGCATTCACCACCGCCAGGTCGATCCGCAGCCGTGCCCGCAACCCCGGCAGGGCCGCGGCCACAGCCATCCGCCCGGTGCGCCCCACCACGTCGCCAACGAACAGGATGCGCATTCACAAATCCCTGCGGAAAATCACGCCGTTCTCCGTCGCCACCGCGTCCAGGCGCACATCGTCGGGCCCGACCGGCACGGCATCAACCTCCTGCACGGCATAGGCGCAACCGAGCGCGAATGCGCCCGGCAACCCCGCCAGCGTCCGGTCGTAATATCCGCCGCCATACCCGAGCCGATGGCAGCCCCGATCGAACGCCAGCAACGGCACCAGCAGGAACGCCGGCACCCCGGGCTCCCCGGTGGGCGCCATCGTGCCGAACTTCTCCCGCACCAGCGGATCGCCCGGCCGCCAGAACCGGAACGTCAACGGCTGCCCGCGCTTCGGCGTCACCGGCAGCAGCACCGGATGCCCGCGGTCATGCAACTCATGCAGCAACGGACGGATATCGATCTCCGGCCCCATGGGCCAGAACCCGGACACTGCCGCCCCTGGCGGGGGTGCACTCGCCCGCAGCACATGCGCGCTCAGCCGCGCACCCACCGCCGGGTCGCATCCAGCGCGCATGGCATGCGCCTGAAGGCGCGCCACCCGCTTCGCCTCGGTGATCTGTTCGAGTGAGTGCGGAGCCACCATGGCCGTTGGCGTTTCATCCTCCCAGAGCCTGCGTGTGCAGGTGGGCGCCAGGTACCGAGACCAGGATCTCGGCAGAGCCAGCTCCCGGGAGAATGCTTACTGGCCCCGGGGATGAGTTGCCTGACGCACCGGGCAGCTCCGCCGAGCCAATTTAGGGATGCTCCAGCCCCGCGGCAATCTCCTCCGCGCGTTTCGCCAACCGGGAGAGCCGCCTCTCCAGCTTCGGGTCACCCGCAGTCTGCGCGGCCTGGGCGGCTGCTCTCGCGGCTGCCTCCGCCTCTTTCCGGGTCTGTTTCAACGCCTTGTCCGTCTCAAAGAGGTCGTCGGCCATCAACAAGGCAGCCATGACCAGCATGCGGGCTTCGCCGCTCTGCCCCGCCACCGCCTTGATACTGTCGATCCGCCGCTCGACCTCCCCCGCCATGGCGAGCAGGTGCTGCTCCTCCCCGTCCTGGCAACCGACCGTGTAAGCGTAGCCATTGATCCGGACGGTGACCTGCGCCATGCGGTACTCCTTCTCGTTCTTTTCAGGGTTTGCCGTCGAGCGCGGCACGCAGGCGTTCGATGATGCCGTCCAGCCGGGCCGCGATCTCGGCGCTCGGTATGGTTGCGTCCGGCTGGCCAGGGGCAACGGGCACGAGCTGAGAGATCCGCTCCAGCGCCGCCTCAAGCCGTGCCGCCGCAGTATCGGCGTTTTCGGTTTGTCCTGTCATCGCTCCAGGCCCAATTCGCTGGCACTTGAAATGCGCGGTCAAACACCGGAACGTCAAGCATGTTGCAATACCCCGCCGTGGTGGTGCACGGGCTTGCCGACGCGCGCCTCGCCCTCGGCATGAGAGCGCCGGTGACGCTGCTGTCCGCGCCCGGGGCGGCGCTGTACGCGGGATGCGGCTGGTGGCGCGCGCTGATCGCCCACGCGCGGGCAGAATTTGCCGACGCCATCATGACCGACGCGCTGGACTGCGCTGACGCTTCCGGCCTGGCGTTGGCCGCACTGCGCATCCGCCAACATGTCGTGGTGCTCGCTCCCGATGCACCAGGTTGGACGGCTGTCGCGGCGATCGCCAGCGAGTGGGGCGGCCTGGTTCTGGCCGCCCGCCCGCCGGCGCTGGACCTCGCCGGGCGCGGTGCGCTCCGCCGCCTGCCGGGCTGGCTCAGCGCGATCGGGTGAAGCGAAGGCAAGCGCGGGGCGCCGGCCCGCGCCCCGCCAAGGGCTCGCCCTTGGAACCCTTCACTCGGGATGGATCGAAAGGCACGGCCTTTGCCGGGGTGCCAAGGGCGCGAGGCCCGTGACAAGCCGGCGAACGCCGGGTTAGTATTTCTGCGGAGCGAGTCACACGGTTGACTCCAATGGGCCGTACGTAACACTCGCAACCAGCCCAAGAGAAGGGACCGCCATGCGCACCACCCAGCGAGTGAAAAAGATCCTGGACTGGTACGAAGGCGACCCACCCGCCGTAAAGGGCAATCTCGCCCGCATCCTGATGACCGGTAAGCGTCCGAAAGAACAGGCGCTCGACATGCCGCAGAAGATCATCGACATCCATCTGAGCAAGGATTGATGCGTGGACCCGACGCGGGGAGAGGCGATGGCCGGCGAAGCCTGCCGGCTCTATCTGATCACACCGCCCATCTTTGACCCGACCACCTTCCCCGACCTCCTCGCCGCCGCGCTGGATGTTGGTGATGTTGCGGCGGTCCAGCTTCGCATCAAGGACGTGGACGATGATGTCTGGCAGCGTGCCATCGACGCGCTGCGCCCGGTGACGCAGTCGCGCGGCGTGGCGTTCCTGCTGAACGACCGCGCCGATCTTGCCCGTGCCACGGGTTGCGACGGCGCCCATGTCGGTCAGGACGACATGCCCGCCCGCGCCGCCCGCGCGGCGCTGGGCCCGGAGCTGACATTGGGCGTCACCTGCCACGACAGCCGCGATCTCGCCATGCAGGCGGGCGAGGACGGCGCCGACTACGTCGCGTTCGGTGCCTTCTTCCCGTCCGGAACCAAGCAGGTCAGCCGGTTGGCCGCCCCCGACGTGCTGCGCTGGTGGTCGGAGCTGATGGAACTGCCGTGTTGCGCGATCGGCGGCATCACGGCAGAGAATTGCGCGCCGCTGGTGCGGGCAGGGGCCGATTTCCTGGCCGTCGTTGCTTCCGTCTGGAACCACCCCGATGGGCCCGCATCCGGCGTGCGCGCCCTGAACGCGGCAATCCGCGCTGCCACGGAGAACGGCTGATGGCCCGCCTGAGCGTCAATCTCAACAAGGTCGCCCTGCTGCGCAATTCGCGCCGTACCGGTGTGCCCGACCTGCTGCATTTCGCCCGCATCGCCCTTGATGCCGGCGCGCAGGGCCTGACCGTGCATCCCCGCCCGGATGAACGCCACATCCGCCGCAGCGACATACCCGGAATCGCGGCCGTGCTGAAACCGGGGCGGCCACGGATGGAACTCAACATCGAGGGATACCCCGACGAACGGCTGCTGGCGATCGTCCGTGAAGCGAAGCCCGAGCAATGCACACTCGTGCCGGACGCGCCGGATGCGTTCACCTCGGAGAAGGGCTGGGATCTATCGCCGTCGCAGATGGAACTCGCCCGACCCGCCATCGTCGCGCTGAAGGCAATCGGCGCGCGGGTAATCCTGTTCATCGACCCCGACCCGGCGGTGCTGGATCGCTGCGTAGAGGCCGGCGCCGAAGGCGTGGAAATCTACACCGGCACCTATGCAGCCGCGTTTCGGACCGGCACGCAGGCCGCGTTGCTGGAAGCCTGCGCGGAAACCGCGCGTCGGGCGCAAGCGCGGGGGCTGGTGGTGAATGCCGGGCACGACCTCAATTTGCGAAACATCCCGCCGCTGATCTCGCGCATCCCACGCCTGGCCGAAGCCTCGATCGGCCACGAGCTGACCGCCGATGCGCTGGAGATGGGTTTCGCCGCCGCCGTGCGAGCCTACGCCGCAGCGCTGCGAGGCGAGTGAATCCGCCTCAGGATGCGCCGATGCTCAGCAGGATCAGCTCATGATCCGTGAGCGGATGCCCATCCGGGTCGAGTGACGCCACCACCTCCGGGTCGCTGACCGCCAATCCCCGGGTGCAGAACCAGTCGAGTTGTCGCGTGCCTTCGCTTTCGGTCCACACGCTGTCACGGGTGGTCGGGCGCGCCAGATTAGCCGCCGCGAAATCATAACCACGCTGCTTCGCCGCCGAGAACAGCGGCTCGGCCGGGTCGTCGTGCCGGCCCGGCTGCACGTGGGTGTTGAGATCGCCGCCGATCAGCACGGGAAGCCCCTCCGCCATCTGCTCGATCGCATCGAGCAGGGTACGCATCTGCGTCACCCGCCCCTCCCCGTCGGTGGCGCTTTCCAGATGAACGGAACAGGCGACGAAGCGCCGGCCACCCCAGTTGACGCTGGCAGCCACCGCCATGCGATTGCCGACGCGGCGCTCGCCACCCTTCGGGGCGATGTACCAATCCGCGACCTCATCCAGCCGGATCAGCGCAAGCCTTTCGATCGGTAGTGCGGTGAGGAGCCCGTTGCCGTGAAAGCCCGCCCGGTTGTCGTCGTCGACGCGCGGAAATCCGGCAGGCGGAGGCGTCGCCAGCAGTTCGAGAAATTCCAGCCCATAGGCGTAGCGGCAGCGCAGCAGCTCGGCCATGCGGGCGGTGGTGTGGGCCTGCCCGGTGCGCAGCATCCCATCATCCATTTCGGTCAGCAGCGCCAGCCCGACACCATGCTGCTGCAAAAGCTGGGCCGCTGCCTTCGGATAGAGGCAGCGTTGGAGGTTCCCGGCGGCAACGCGCAGGCGCCGCTCCGGCACCGGCGCCGCTTCATGGCCGCCCAGCTCGATCTGCCGGAACGCCGCGACCGAGGCATGCGCCTCGGTGTGGGCGGTGCGTGTTAACGGCAGGTCGAGATATCGCCGACGTGCCTCCGCCGAAACAGGAGAAAGCCGATCGACTCTGGTTTCAAACGTACCGATCATTGAAGGCGAAGCGTCTTGCATGACGCTTCAGGTCCGCACCGAGTGCTGGAAATCGCGCAGCACCTTGTTGCCGCGCGCCACCGCGCTGTCCAGCGCGTGCTTCGCGTCCTGCTGGCCTCCCAGCGCCTTTTCGCACTCCTCCTCGATGATGGTGCGGATCTCCGGCATCCGGCCCAGATGGAAACCACGCGAATTCTCAGTGACATGGCCGCGCCGAAGCTGGCGAATGGGGATGTCGGCGCCGGGGTTCTTCTCCAGCCAACCCTGCTTCTGGGCCACGTCGAACCCGGCCTGGGTGATCGGCACGTAGCCGGTGACCTCGCTCCATTCCGCGTCATTGTCCGGTTGCGCGAGAAACTGGAGAAATTCCGCGACTGCGTGGTACTCCGCCGAGCTGCGCTTGGGCGCGGTCAGCACCCAGAAGCTGGCGCCGCCGATCACCGAGTTGATCGGCTGCTTGATCACCTCCGGATCATAGGGCAGGAACGCCGGCGCCCAGCGAAACTTCGCGCTGCGCACCAGGTCGCCGCGCTCCGCTGACGACGTGAAATCCACCCCCGACTGACCGGACAGGAACGCGCCGTCGCCCGAGCCGTCGCGCCCGGTATAGTGGAACGTGCCTTCCTTCGACATGTCGAGCAGCCGTTGCAGGTTGCGTACATGCGCCGGGCTGTTGATCTTCAGCTCCGCGTTCAGGCCGTTGAACCCGTTTGCCTCGGTCGCGTAAGGCAAATTGTGGATGGCGCTGAACTGCTCGAAGTGCGCCCAGACGACCGAGCCGGTGATCACCGGGTACTGCGCACCCTGCTTGTCGCGCAGCGTGCGCGCGGCGGTAACCAGCTCTGGCCAGGTCGCCGGGAATTTGTCGGGATCGAGTCCCGCCTTGGCAAACGCATCCTGGTTGTACCAGCAGATGCACGTGGACGAGTTGAACGGCATCGACACCAGCTTGCCATCCGACGAGCTGTAATAGCCGCGCACTGCCGGAATATATGCGTTCGGATCGAGCTTCACGCCGGTTTCCTGTGCCAGCCGCCAGACCGGCTTGATCACCGGGCCAGAGCTCATCATGGTTTCCGTGCCAACCTCGAATACCTGGGCGATATGCGGCGCTTCTCCCGCCCGCCACGCAGCGGCGACCGCTGTCATCAAGTCCTTGTACACACCCTTGAACAGACCGGTGACTTCGATCTGGTTCTGGCCGGCATTGAACTTGTCGATCAGCTTGTTGATTTCCGCGCCGGGTGTGGCCGCCATGGCGTGCCAGAGGATCACCTTCGTACGGTCCGCGGCGCGGGCGATGTGCGGGGCTGCCAGCGCGGCGGGAAATGCGGCAAGCACCGCGCGGCGAGGGATTGTCATGGGACGTCTCCTTTTTATGTCGTAACCGAGAAACCACCATCCACCGGGATCGCCGCCCCGGTGACGAAATCGGATGCCGCACTGGCGAGGAACACCGCCACCCCGGCCATGTCGGCGGGCTCGCCCCAGCGTCCGGCCGGCGTGCGCGCCTCCACGCGTTCGTGCAGACCATCGACCTGCTGGCGCGCGTTGCGCGTCAGGTCGGTGTCGATCCATCCAGGCAGCACGGCGTTCACCTGGATGTTGTCCTTCGCCCAGGCAGTGGCGAGCGCGCGAGTCATCTGTACGATACCACCCTTGCTGGCGGCATAAGGCGTGGCATAGGGCGCACCGAAGATCGACATCATCGAGCCGATATTGATCATCTTGCCGGCACCGGCCTGCCTCATCGCCGGGTAGGCCGCCTGGGAGCAGAGGAAGGCGCTGGTCAGGTTGGTATCGAGCACGTGGTGCCATTCGGCTTCGGTGAAGTCCTGTGGCATCTTGCGGATCGATGTGCCGGCATTGTTGATCAGGATATCCAGCCTGCCGAACCGCGAAACCGCCGCCGCGACGAGGTCGCGGCAGGCTTGCGCATGTGTGACATCTGCGGCGACGAAGGCAACGCGCCCGCCATGCTGGCGCAGCGATTCCAGCGCTGCCTCGGCTTTGGCCGCATTGCGGCCAGCCAACACCACATCGGCCCCGCACGATGCGAGGCCGTGCGCCATGCCGAGACCGATCCCGCCAT
>DATDIC010000625.1:0-4323 GCA_036521275.1 Acetobacteraceae bacterium | reverse complement strand
CTCGTTGGTTTTTTCCGCTGATACCGGTCAGTCGAAAGGCTGACTCTCCCTTCTCATGCCCGCGCCGGGGTCATCCACGCCGGGGTCGCGGCTGCACCAACTGTCGCTGGATTCCCGCTTTCGCGGCAATGACGGGGAACGGGAACCATGCGAGCAGGGCGTATGGGATTGCCCGCCGCACGGTCAGCGGATGGCTTCGCCGGCGTGGAGGGCTTTGACGATGAGCGCGATGCCCTCGGCGTGCCAGCGCTGGACCGCCTTGTGGTCGGCGCCGAGGGCGGCGGCGAGGCGGCGCCAGGGGAACAGGTAGCGTTCCGAGATCGGGTGCACCAGGCTGCGGGCGCCGACGATCCGGCGAAGCACGTAGCGGTCCAGCGGGATCAGCGAAATCCAGCTCATTGCTTCGTCCATGCGAGAGATCTTCGCGGCCGACGGCACGGCGGGGCGGATCTGCTTGTCCGACCAGCCGTAGCTTTCGATGGCGGTGCGGACGATTTCCAGCGACGAGCTGCGCAGCCGGGTGGACCATCCGGTGCCCGGCAATGCGAGCAAGGTGGCGCCCGCTTCCTCTAGCCGCCAGGTGACGAAGGTGGCGTCGATCGATGCCGTGTCGGCGATGTCCATGCAAGGCGGCCCTTTTTGCTGCGTGGTGTTCGGTGGGAGACGTTCAGTCGAAGACGGGGTACGGGTAGGGCGCGCCTTCCAGCGCCGTGCCGGCGTTGATCGCATTCCAGCTTCTGGGGTGACCGGCGGGGAGAGCCTCGCGGAACGGGTCCTCGGCGGGGGGTTCGGCGCCGGGCGGCGGCAGGCGGGCACCGATGCGGCGGCCGCGCTGCATGACGGTCCAGCAGGTGATGCCGAGGGCGGCGGCGATGGCGTCCCAGGAGGCGCCTTCGGCGCGCAGGCGCTTGATCCGGCAGTCTTGGGCGTCGGTCCAGATGAGCTTTTTGGGCATCGGGGGGCTCTGGGTGGTGGCGGTGTTAGTTAGTGCAACTGACGGTTTAGTGTCAATATAAATAACATACGCAGTGAGCTGGTTGGCCGGGGTGAACGGGTGGGGATGCGGGGTTATTGCGGGAGAAGGCGTGGATGGCCGGCCTTCGCCGGCCATGACGGTTTGGGGATGACCGTGACGGTTGTGGGTGCGGCCGTGATGGTTTGGAGGCGGCCATGACGGTTTGGGGATGACCGTGAGGGCTTTGGGAGCCAGCTATAACGGAGGACGGCGCGGCACTGTATTGGTGGTTGGCATTGTTAGAAGGAATGACGTATAGAAGCCGCGCATGACACATCCGCACGAGATCGGCGCCCGTATCCGTACGGCGCGGCAGGAACAGGGCTGGACGCAGGAGAAGCTGGCGACGGCGGTGGGTGTTTCGCGCAGTGCGGTGGCGCAGTGGGAGACGGGGCGGGCCGGGCAGGTGACGCCGAACCTGACACGGATCGCGGAGACGCTGGGGGTGGGCGTGGAGTTCCTGACGCACGGCGGCGACAAGCGCGCACCGTTCCAGGCGGGTACCGGCGATGAAGCGGCGATGCTGCGGCTATATCGGGAGTGCTCGCCGGAGGACCGGCAGCTTTTGCTGCGGACGGCGCGGCGCCTGGCGCGCGCCGCGGCGAACTAGGTCAGGCGCGGCCGGAGTCGAAGAATTCCTTCACCTTGGCGAAGAAGCCGTCGCTCTCGGGGTGGTGCTTTTCGCTTTTGTGGGCTTCGGCCTCGAACTCCTCCAGCAGCTCGCGCTGGTGGTGGGTGAGGCGCTGGGGCGTTTCGACCGCGACCTGGATGAACATGTCGCCGCGGGCGGCGCTGCGCAGCACGGAGAAGCCTTTGCCGCGCAGGCGGAACTGCTCGCCGGTCTGGGTGCCGGGGGGGATCTTGACCTTGGCCTTGGTGCCGTCGATGGCGGGCACCTCGATCTCGCCGCCGAGCGCGGCGAGTGTCATGCGCAGCGGGACGCGCATGAAGATGTTGGCCTGTTCGCGCTGGAAGATCGGGTGCGGGCGGATGGCGACATGGACGTAGAGATCGCCGGGCTGGCTGCCGGGGCCGCCGGCTTCGCCTTCGCCGGGCAGGCGGATGCGGGTGCCGTCTTCGACGCCGGCGGGGACGGAGACCTGCAGGCTGCGCTCGCGCTGGACGGTGCCGGCGCCGCGGCAGATGCGGCAGGGGTTGCGGACCACGCGTCCGCTGCCGTGGCAGGTGGGGCAGGCGGTTTCGACGAGGAAGAAGCCCTGCTGGGCGCGGACGCGGCCCTGGCCCTGGCAGGTGGGGCAGGTTTCGGTGCCGCGGCCCTTGTCGTCCGATCCGGTGCCGTTGCAGGCCTCACAGGCGACGCGGGTGGCGAAGCGCAGGCTGACCTTGGCGCCGGTGAACGCCTCGGCCAGGTCGATCTCGACGGCGTGACGGATATCGTTGCCGGAGCGGGGGCGGCCGCGGCCACCGCCGCCGCGGCGGTTTCCACCCATGAAATCGCCGAACATCTGGTCGAAGATGTCGCCCAGGCCGCCGGCGCCGGAGAAATCGAAGCCGCCGCCGCCGAACGGGCCGCCACCCTGCTCGAACGCGGCATGGCCGTAACGGTCGTAGGCGGCGCGCTTCTGGTCGTCTTTGAGGACTTCGTAGGCTTCGCTGACGTCCTTGAAACGGGCCTCGGACTGCTTGTCGCCCGGATTGCGGTCCGGGTGAAACTGCATGGCGAGCTTGCGATAGGCTTTTTTCAGATCGTCGGCGCTGGCGTCCCGCTGGACGCCGAGCGTGGCGTAATAGTCCTGCTTGGCCATTTCAGCCCTTCAACATCACAGACAACGAAATCGCGCCCGCGTGCGAGGTGACGCGGGCGCGATTGCCGGTGCTGGTCCCTCGCACGGACCTGTCGCGGATCAGGCGGACTTCTTCTTGTCGTCCACTTCCTCGAACTCGGCGTCCACGACTTTCTCGTCCGGGTGGCTGGCGCCGCCGGGGGAGGCTTCCGCCTGCGGGCCGGCGCCGGAGGCAGCCTCAGGTCCCTGGGCCTTGTACATTGCCTCACCGAGCTTCATGGCGGCCTGGCTGAGCCGTTCCGACGCCTGCTTCAGCGCCTCCTGATCGGTGCCTTCGAGGGCGGAGCGGGCTGCGGCGACGGCGGATTCTGCCTCGCCTTTCTCCTGCGCGCCGAGCTTGTCGCCGTGTTCCTTCAGGTTACGCTCGACCTGGTGGACCAGCGCCTCGGCCTGGTTCTTGGCCTCGACCAGTTCACGCCGCTTCTTGTCGGCTTCGGCGTTCGCCTCGGCCTCCTTGACCATGCGCTGGATATCAGCCTCGTTCAGGCCGCCGGAGGCCTGGATGCGGATCTGCTGCTCCTTGCCGGTGGCCTTGTCCTTGGCCTGCACGGAGACGATGCCGTTGGCGTCGATATCGAAGGTGACCTCGATCTGCGGCACACCGCGCGGCGCCGAGGGGATGCCCATCAGGTCGAACTGGCCGAGCAGCTTGTTGTCGGCGGCCATCTCGCGCTCGCCCTGATAGACCTTGATGGTCACCGCCTGCTGGTTGTCGTCGGCGGTGGAGAAGATCTGGCTTTTCTTGGTGGGGATCGTGGTGTTGCGCTCGATCAGCCGGGTGAACACGCCGCCCAATGTCTCGATGCCGAGCGACAGCGGGGTGACGTCGAGCAGCAGCACGTCCTTGACGTCGCCCTTCAGCACCGCGCCCTGCACTGCGGCGCCGATCGCCACCACCTCGTCGGGGTTGACGTTGCGGGCCGGGTCCTTGCCGAAGAACTGCTTTACGGTGTCGATGACCTTGGGCATGCGGGTCATGCCGCCGACCAGGATCACGTCGTTGATCTCGCCCGCTGTCACGCCGGCGTCCTTCAGGGCGGCGCGGCAGGGTTCCAGGGTCTTTTCGATCAGCTCATCCACGAGCTGTTCCAGCTTTGCCCGCGACAGCTTCATGACCAGGTGCTTCGGCCCGGAGGCGTCGGCGGTGATGAAGGGCAGGTTGATCTCCGTCTCCTTCGCGGATGACAGTTCGATCTTGGCTTTCTCGGCGGCTTCCTTCAGGCGTTGCAGGGCCAGCCGGTCCTTGCGCAGGTCGATGCCCTGGTCCTTGCGGAACTCATCGGCGAAATAGTCGATGATGCGGGCGTCGAAATCCTCGCCGCCGAGGAAGGTGTCGCCGTTGGTCGATTTGACCTCGAACACGCCATCGCCGATTTCGAGGATGGAAATGTCGAAGGTGCCGCCGCCGAGGTCGGACACCGCGATGGTGCCGGTGCCCTTCTTTTCCATGCCGTAGGCGAGGGCGGCGGCGGTGGGTTCATTGATGATGCGCAGCACGTCGAG
>DATDIC010000624.1:0-4450 GCA_036521275.1 Acetobacteraceae bacterium | reverse complement strand
GAAGATGGCCCGACTGGTACTCGTGCAGGGCTTGCCCAAAGGCGGCTTCGGCCGGAGCTTCGTTCAGCAATGGTGGATGCCAGTCATGTACTCCGCGCCCGGATGGGAGGTGCGGGTATGCGGAGCATTCCATACTAATTGGCTAATAAGCCTGGACCGCTTCACCGAGGCATGACGATGATGATCCTCGATGGCGGTCCCACCACCGGATGGATCAGGCGGTCACCGGTTCCACGGCCGGAGCGTGCAGCAGTTCCGCCAGATCGTCGCCGCTCAACGTTTCCCGCCGTAGCAACTCCTGGGCGCCGGCCTCCAGCACCCCGCGCCGGCTGGTCAGAAGGGCGGTGGCGTGATCCATCGCCGCCTGGACGAGATCATGGACCTGTCGATCGATCGCCTGGGCCGTCGCCTCGCTATACGTGCGCTGCTGAAACTCCTGAGGAATTGGTCGACCGAGCAGATTGTTCGGTTCGCGGTCCAGGCTGATCGGCCCGATCTCGTCGGCCATGCCGTAGCGCGTGACCATCGCCCGCGCCGTGTCGGTGACGCGCTGCAGGTCATCGGCGGCGCCGGTGGAGACCCGGCCGAACACCAGACGCTCCGCCGCGCGGCCGCCGAGCAGCACGGCCATGCGCGATTCCAGCTCCTCGCGGCTCATGAGGAACCGATCCTCGGTCGGGCGCTGGATCGTGTAGCCCAGGGCGCCGACACCGCGCGGAATGATGGAAACCTTGTGCACCGGGTCGGTGCCCGGCAGCGACAGGGCAACCAGAGCGTGACCCATCTCGTGATACGCCACGATGCGCCGTTCCTCGGGCGACAGAACGCGCGACCGGCGGGCAAGGCCGGCCGCGCCACGCTCCACGGCCTCGGTCAGATCGGCCATGGTCACTGCATCGCCGCCGCGGCGCGTGGCCAGCAGCGCCGCCTCGTTCACCACATTGGCCAGGTCGGCGCCAGTCATGCCGGGCGTCAGCGCGGCAATCTGTTCGACGTCGACGCCCGGTGCCGCCGTCACTCGCTTCAGATGCAACGACAGGATGGCGATGCGGGCTGGCTTGTCGGGCCGATCGACCAGGACCTGCCGGTCGAAGCGCCCGGCGCGCAACAGCGCCGGATCGAGTATCTCGGGCCGGTTGGTAGCGGCCAGCAGCACCACGCCGATGCGCGGATCGAACCCGTCGAGTTCCACCAGCAACTGGTTGAGCGTCTGCTCCTTCTCGTCATTGCCGCCGGCCCCGGGGAAGGCGCCACGGGCGCGCCCGAGCGCATCCAGCTCGTCGATGAAGATGATGGCCGGCGCCTTCCCTCGCGCCTGGGTGAACAGATCGCGCACCCGGGCGGCGCCCACCCCGACAAACATCTCCACGAACTCCGAACCGGAAATCGAGAAGAACGACACCCCCGCTTCCCCGGCGACGGCACGGGCGAGCAGGGTCTTGCCGGTGCCCGGCGGCCCGACCAGCAGGACGCCCTTCGGGACACGGGCGCCGAGCCGGCCATAGCCCTGCGGGTCCTTGAGGAAAGCGACGATCTCCTGCAGCTCCTCCTTGGCCTCATCGGAGCCTGCAATGTCGGCGAAGGTGGTCTTGGTGTCGCTTTCGACATAAATCTTGGCGCGCGAGCGGCCGACCGACATCAGGCCGCCGCCCATGCCCATGTTGCCCACGGTGCGGCGCCAGAAGAACACCCAAAGCGCGAAGAACCCAACCGTGGGCAGCAGCCACCCCAGCAGGTTGCCCCAGAAACCGGTGGTGATGCCGGTGAACGTGACGCCGTTCTGTCGCAGCAAGTCGGCAAGGTCGGGCGGCACCGAGGTGGTGGAGAACAGGATGCGTCCGTCGGGCAGTTTTTCCTTCAGGCGCCCGGTTACGGTCTGGCCGTGCACCTCCACCGACTCGACCTTGTGCTCATGGACGAGCTGGAGGAACTGGCTGTAGGGGAGCACTTCGACGGTCTGGTGCGCGATCCACCAGCTCTGGAACAGCATGATGGCGACGATCGCCAGTATCCAGTAGCCGAAATGGGCACCGACCTGCTGCTTGGACGGCTTATCCTTGTGCGGCGGCAGCCCCATTCCTTGCCGCACGACACGCTTCGCGTGGCGGTGGAATAAGGAGCGCCAGCGGTCACGCCAGGGCTGAGGTCGGGTGTCGTCCATCACCTCGGTTGCGGATGCGGGGCAGCCAGGCGACAGGGTAGTCGAGCCGCGGGCGGACCGCAAAGGCGCCCAGGCTTGACATGTTCACTTGACATGTTCAGGGGCCGTACGGCTCGCGCAACTCAGTGAGGAAATGCGTGCTGGCTGGTGAACGACGGGCTCTTGCTGCACCAGCCGCTGGCGATCAGGATGGGCATGTGGACACTGTGAGCCGCGACCGAAGTCGAGGCACACTTGCTTCCTGGTTGGGAACGATTCATCGTGACGGATGTGAATGTGACGGAGGTGACGCGCTACGCGCGGCCGCACCGGACCGAGGGTTCGCCGGCGGTTCGACAATCGTTGGATTTGCCACGCTCCGGCCGACTTCAGGCGACCGTGAGACAGCGTAGAGAAATTCCAGGATGAATGAACCTCACGGAATTTTCTCGGTCCTTGCTCTACCACCACCACAAGTCTCGGCCGAGGCGGCGGAGGCGGTTGCGCTCGCGCAATGGGGAATTCGCGCACACGCAAAAGCGCTCCGGGGCGAGCGTGACCGCAATTTCCACTTACGCGCTGAGGATGGACGGGAGTTCGTCCTTAAATTCGCCAACCCTGCCGAGGCGGCAGGCTTCCGGGCAATGCAGATTGCTGCACTCGAACACATCGCCCGGGTTGATCCGGAGCTGCCCGTGCCGCGGGTGGTGCCGCTGCCCGATGGTCGGGTGGAAGCATCGCTCCCACAGCGAACCGGCGTGGTTCAGCATGCCAGGCTGCTATCGTGGGTGCCCGGCAATCTTCTCAGCAGCGTGCGGCGCAGCGCCGCCCAGCGGATCGCGTGTGGCAGGCTACTCGCTCGCCTGCAAGTTGCGCTTGAGGGCTTTCACCACCCTTCCAGCGATCATCGTATCATCTGGGACTTGCAGCATGCCCTTTGCCTGCGCGAGGTGGTGTTCGCCATTCCGCAGGCGCAAGCCCGCGCTTGTGTTGCGAAATTGCTCGACGAATTTGAGGCTTGCATCGTTCCTTTGCTGGATCACTTCAGGCGGCAGATCCTGCACAACGATATGGGCGTCAACACGCTGGTGGACCCTGCCGATCCTGATCTGACGATCGGCGTGATCGACTTTGGCGATATAGCGGAAACGGCGGTCGTCTTCGATGTAGCGATCGCCGCTGCCGCGCAGCTTGGTGAAGACATGCCGATCCCGGAAGCCATTGGGCATTTCGTCGCTGGTTTCCATGCAGCCCGCCCGCTTCTCGCTGAAGAACTGGGCGCGCTGCCGCTGCTCGTCGCGCTGCGGATGGCGATGGGGCTGACCTTGGCGTCCTGGCATCGTCATTCGCAGCCTGACAATCCGCATTTCGATTTCGTGGAAGAGACCGTCGCCCGGCGGCTCGCTGCAATCAGCGAAATTTACTCGTCCGAGACGACAGAGATCTTGCGAAGCGTCTGCGGCCAGGCAGAGCCAGGCAACCGGTATAAGGGGAACGCTCCATGAGCTTGCAACAACTGGTGGATCGCCGTGACCGGGCGCTGGGAGCCGGTACGCCGCTGTTCTACAACGAGCCGCTGCATATAGTCCGCGGCGAGGGTGTGTATCTGTACGATGCCGATGGGCGACGCTACATCGATATGTATAACAACGTGCCATGTGTTGGTCACGCAAACCCACACGTCGTCGCGGCGATGACAAGGCAACAGAGCACGCTCAACGTGCACAGCCGGTACCTGCATGAAGGCATCATCGAGTTTGCCGAGCGCCTTCTTGGCTTGCATGGTCCGGCGATCGAGAGCGTGATCGTCAGTTGCTCCGGGACCGAAGCCGTCGAAGTTGCGCTGCGGATGGCGCGGATCGCCACCGGCAAGCGCGGCATCGTCTGCACTGATGCGACCTATCACGGCAATAGCGAAGCAGTGAGCAGGCTTACTCGCTTGGCCGCGGGCCATAATTCCGTTCGCGATGTCCGATCCTTTCCGTTTCCTGAAATGTACCGACCGCTGGTGCCGGATGTTGGTGAAGCGGAGCTGGCCGATGCCTATCTCGAGAGCCTGGAGCAAGCGATCCGCGGCCTCCAGGACGACGATGCCGGGTTCGCCGGACTGATCGTCTGCTCGATCCTGGCCAACGAAGGTCTGCCAGACATACCGCGCGGGTTCATGGCTCGTGCAGCGTCGATGGTGCACGCCGCCGGCGGTATCGTCATTGCCGATGAAGTCCAGGCTGGCTATTGCCGGACCGGAGAATGGTGGGGTTATCAGGTCACCGGGTTCCAGCCGGACATTGTTGTGACCGGTAAGCCAAT
>DATDIC010000623.1:0-5125 GCA_036521275.1 Acetobacteraceae bacterium | reverse complement strand
CGAATCGATCACACGATACGAAACTTCCGGCTGATGCCCTCGTCCCGACAGGAAATATCCCATCTGGCGGCCAATTCCCCCGCCCGCCTCCAAATTCCCCGGACAAAGGATTATGACGCTGCCGGTCAAAGAATGGGCCATGCTTCGATTTAGATACAAGCGCCGGCTTCTTCCTCAATTCTTTGCCTAATAGCAGGCGCATAGGACCAGCACAAGCAACTTTCAGTTGGTCCAGCCCACCCCTTCCCCATCAGCATACCACCCCGCGTCGTCCAAAGAGTTGTAAAAGTGTTGCAGTATAGTACAAAACATGTTAGCAAACGCAGCAACGACTGAGTGGGCGCTGGCGCACGGCTAGTGATCCACCAGCCTTGGCAAAAGTGACTATAATCCGAAAATGCGTTGCCGATGGCGCCTGGGAAACCTGCGCCGCTGGTCTTGTTGGAGGGGCGTAATGCGATCAGCATTGGTGTGTGGTGCAGGTGGGTTCATCGGCGGCCATCTTGTAAAGCGGCTGAAGCAACAGGGCTTTTGGGTGCGGGGCGTCGACCTCAAATCCCACGAATACGCAGAAACCGAAGCCGATGACTTCGTCATTGGCGATCTGCGGGACCACCACTTCTGCCGCGACATCATCGACCGGCGTTTCGATGAAGTCTATCAGCTCGCCGCCGACATGGGCGGAGCCGGCTTCATATTCACCGGCGAAAACGACGCCGAAATCATGCACAACTCCGCCACCATCAACCTCAACGTGCTGGACGTCTGCCGCAAGCGCCTGATCAAGCGCATCTTCTACTCGTCTTCGGCCTGCATCTACCCAGCCTACAATCAACAGGACCCGAACTCCCCGAATTGCGAGGAAAGCTCCGCCTACCCTGCCGCGCCCGACAGCGAATACGGTTGGGAAAAGCTGTTCAGTGAGCGCCTCTATCTCAGCTACGCCCGCTGTCACGGGATGGATGTGCGGATCGCGCGTTACCACAACATTTTCGGCCCCGAAGGCACCTGGACCGGCGGCCGCGAAAAGGCACCCGCCGCACTCTGCCGGAAGATCGCCCTCGCCCCCAACGACGGACAGATCGAAATCTGGGGCGATGGGTGCCAGACGCGCTCGTTCCTCTTCGTCTCGGAATGCATCGAAGGAAGCCTCCGGCTGATGCGCTCGGAAGTCCAAGGCCCGATCAATATCGGCTCCGAGGAAATGGTGAGCATCAATCAGCTCGCTGACATGATCATGCAGATCGCCGGCAAGCACGTACACAAGCACCATATCCCAGGCCCTCTCGGCGTGCGGGGCAGGAATTCAGACAACCGCCTTATACAAAAGAAGCTCGGCTGGGCGCCGTCCCAGCCGCTCCACGATGGCCTCGAGGTGACCTACGCGTGGATCCAGCGTCAAATCAGATCGAATACAGCCGCCGCCGTATTCGCCTGATCGGCGACGCGCTTCGCTTGGCGCCCGCACTTGCCGCCCCAGACACCGTCCACCTATGGACCTTCCCGCTCTACCGTGGTGAAGCGGATCACGTCCTGCTTTCCGCCGAGGAAACGCAGCGCGCCAATCGCTTCCACTTCGACGTACATCGCGACCGATTCATCGCCGGCCGAGCACAGCTCCGGCGAATATTGGGCAACTATCTCGGCACCTCGCCTCAGCAGATAACGCTCACCTACAGCCCCTCAGGCAAGCCGGCGATACGCGCCCCGGTCCCGCTCG
This sequence comes from Acetobacteraceae bacterium, assembly GCA_036521275.1. Classification (GTDB taxonomy): domain Bacteria; phylum Pseudomonadota; class Alphaproteobacteria; order Acetobacterales; family Acetobacteraceae; genus DATDIC01. Next base: position 3,405 of record DATDIC010000623.1, on the reverse strand, counting down.
CGTTCAACCTCAGTCATAGCGGCAATCTCGCCGCGCTCGCGGTCGCCCGCTTCGAAATCGGCGTGGACATAGAGCAGATCCGCACGATCGATCGCGACATAGCCCAGCGATTCTTCGCCGGCGATGAAGTCGCCACTTTATTCGGTCTGCCGGACGAACAATGGAATGAAGCCTTCTTCTCGTGTTGGACACGCAAGGAGGCGTACCTCAAAGCAACAGGCGATGGACTCCTGGTTGCGCTTGACAGTTTTTCCGTAAGCCTGACGCCCGGCAAGCCCGCCGAGCTGTTGCGGGTCAAGTCTCAGCCGCAAGAACCAGCACATTGGCAGTTCGCCAGCTTCGTGCCCGCGCCGGGGTTTATGGGCGCGATCGCCGCGCGCCAGCGCCACTGGCAGGTCTGTCGGCACGCGCTATAGGCGTGAGCGGGCGCCCGTAGCTGGCGGAATCCAACCGAGAACCTGCGGCGACTGCGAACGGCCTGACACCTGTCGCAGCATGGCGGCAGCATTCGCGGTGGTCAGTTTCATCTGGTCCCGCCAAACCGAGCGGCCGGGTGGAACCGGATCGAGGCCAAAATTCCGAAGCCGGCGGTTCATCGCGTAAACTCGTCCGCTCTTCCGGACCGACCGCAGATCATAGTTCAGGCTTAACGCGACCGACACGCTATCGCCGTTCTGCGCCCAGTGCGGCGCCATGCTCGGAATATGTACTCCGCAGCCGCCACGGAAGTCATAGGTTATGGCGTCGCCCTGCCGCGCATCCTTGAATACGGCGCCATTCGCATCGCCCGCATAGAAATTTTCGAGCTCGTTGTCGGTCACCAAGGTTCGATCGGTCTGGTCAAATACCCTGAAAATCTTGTCTCCGGCGATCTGAAAGAGAAAGTTTGTGTCCGCATCGATATGATACGCGGTAATCCGCCGCGGCGAAGCGATCAAAATTGTTGCCCGCCCGACGATCACGTCGTCCCGCATCCGGGCACCCGCCAGCTCCACCATGCGCGAAAGCAGCACGGTCACCGCCGGTCCCAGCACAGGGTCCTGTTCGACATGCTTCAGCATCACAAGGGAATCGTTGTGTTCGATGCCCGCGAGCGTGTCTGCCAGCGTACGCCCCCTCGCGACGCCCTTTTCCCACCGGTCGGACACGCTCACGGCACCGCTCGAGCAGTAGCCGAACCCCGGTCTATCCCCTTGTCGCACCGCGACTTCGATCAGGCTCTTGCGGTTGAAGACTTCACTCTCGGGCAGATCATGACCAAACATGAAGCTGCGGAGGTTGTAGTTCTCCGAAAACTTCTCCTCCGAGTCGATGGTTGCCGCAAACCCCGCCGGGGTGCTGGACCGTTCGTCGATTATTCCGTTGTCCATCATTGGCTCCCGGCCTCAACAAGCTCCCGCGTGCTCTCGAGCCGTGATTCGGAAGATCGGGCAAACTCCGCGTGCTGCACGCCGACAGTGGCTTCGATATGCCGCGCCATGACCGACATCCCAGGTTCCTGAAACGCTGTGTAGTGGTCGCCGGGAACCACCACGAGATCCACGCCGCCGCTTGCGAATCCATCCCACCCCAGCTTGGGATCCAGAAACAGCCCGGCTGGCTCGGCCGCGCTGCGGAAAACCGTCATGCTGCCGTCAAAGCGCCTCGGCCGGTATGCCTCGATGACACGATTGAGGTAGGTCACCAGCCACCGGTCGTATTGCTCGGCCGCCGCAAACGCGTGGTCGGCCGCGTCTTCAGGCTTCGGAAGCCGAAGCAACCTGCGGAGAGTTGCCCGGTCGGCGAGGAACTTTCTCATCGCCTTCCGGCCCGCCCGAACCTCCCACCAATCGTTCAAGACCAGCTTCGACCGATACGACCAGTTCGCCAGCACAGACCGGATCCTGCTCTGGCTGCGCGAGTAGCCCGGAAGCCAGGTGTCCACCACCATGACGCGGGAAACAACGTGTCCCGCTTCCTGCAACTGGCGCGCAATCTCGAACGCGAGGACGCCGCCGTTGCACCAGCCCAGGAACGCATACGGCCCATTCGGCTGAAGGCGTTGCAGCAGTTCGATGTATTGATGCGCAATTTCTTCGACCGTGGCTGGAAGCGGACCTTTCGGAAATGCCGGGTCGAATAGCTGCAGCGCCGTCAATGGCAGGGCGGCCGTCAGCCGCCGCGACAGATTGAGGTAGATCCCCGTGTTGTTGATCGCAAAGATCCCCGGGGAATCGCTCCTCGGTTGAAATCGAACGATCTGGCGAAAGTCGAATGTCCGATGCTCGCGCACCTCGACCAGTTTCTTGAAGGCTCCAAAACTGGGCGCGTCAAACAGCGCGGACAGATTTATCCGGCATCCGAAAGCTGCCTCCACCCGCGCGAGCAGGCGTGCAGCCACAAGAGAATGTCCCCCAAGATCAAAGAAATCGTCCGCATCATTGACGGTCTCCACCCTCAACACGGAGCACCAGACCTCTCGAAGCCGGGCCTCGATCTCGCTCGCCGGCTGCGGCTCCGGCTCGGCACGCAAAACCTTGGGAATGGAACGGTGCAAAGCCTTGCGATCGATCTTCCCGTTCGGCAGCCGAGGAATTGCCTCGACGGCGACAAGCGCGGTCGGCCGCATATACGCTGGCAAGGAGTACGCAAGCTGAGAGCGCAGTTCATCCACGACGCGCTCATGCCGTTCCATGCCGTCAGCGGAGAGTTGCGCATACGCGAAAATCGCCGGCTCCTCCGAGGCACCTTCCTCCACCACGGCGACAGCATTGTGTACATCCGAGTGTCTCAGCAGGACGGCTTCCAGCTCCGACAGCTCGATGCGGTAGCCGCGTATTTTCACCTGGCTGTCTCTGCGGCCGAGGAATTGCCAACTTCCTTCACTCACCATGCGAACCATATCGCCGGTACGATAGATCTTTCGATCAGGAAGATTGCGGAATTTGTCGGGGATGAATCGCTCGCGCGTCACCTCCGGCATATCCCAATAGCCGATGGCGACGCCGTCGCCGCCGATCAGCAACTCGCCGACCGCCCCCGGCGGAACCGGTTCATTGTGTGGATCAACGACGTAGAACTGGGTATTCGCTATCGGCGGCCCGATCGTAACCGTCGCATCGGCGCCGATCCGCTGCACCGCAGACCACACCGTCGTTTCGGTCGGCCCATACATGTTCCACAACTCGGGACAGCGGGCCAGCAACTGCTTTGCCAGATCCACAGGCAAAGGCTCGCCGCCGCTGAACATCCGAAGCTGTGGGGAGCCATGCCAGCCCGCCTCCAGCAGCAACCGCCACGTTGTCGGCGTCGCCTGCAGAACACGCACCCCGGACCGTTGTATCAGGGAAAGCAGCAGACGCCCGTCCCGCGCGGTCTCCTCGTCGGCGATAACCACGGTCGCCCCGACCGTCAGCGGCAGAAACA
>DATDIC010000622.1:0-8626 GCA_036521275.1 Acetobacteraceae bacterium | reverse complement strand
TGTGGATGCTCGATGGTGGAGAGGAGGGGGTTTCACCGGCGATGGCGCGCGCATCGGAGCTGTCGAATCGTGTGGGGTTTGCCGGCCGTGCAGGAGAGATAGAACAATGCGGTGCAGGCGGATGGTCTACGCCGCGGTCGCGGTTGGATGGGGCTGGCGTTGGATTCCCGCTTTCGCGGGAATGACGAAGGGGGGCGGGAGGCAGGCGCGGGAAGCTGCGGCGCATCGTTTCTTCTGAACCGAAGCTGCAACGCGGCTCGATCCGCTTGACCGGCAGGCGGCGATGCTTCGCTAGGCTTTGATGAACGCCAGCAGGTCGGCATTGATGGTGTCGGCGTGGGTGGTCGGCATGCCGTGTGGAAAGTCCTTATAGGTTTTCAGGGTCCCGTTCTTCAGCAGTTTCGCGGATAATGGCCCGGCGGCGGCGTAGGGCACGATCTGGTCGTCTTCGCTGTGCATGACCAGCACCGGCACGGTGATCTTCTTGAGGTCTTCGGTGAAATCGGTCTGCGAGAACGCGATGATGCCGTCGTAATGTGCCTTGGCGCTGCCGATCATGCCCTGGCGCCACCAGTTACCGATGATACCTTGCGACGGTTTCGCGCCGGGCCGGTTGTAGCCATAGAACGGTCCGGTCGGCACGTCGCGATAGAATTGCGCGCGGTTGGCCGCGAGCGCCGCCTGGTAGTCGTCGAACACCTTCTTGGGCGAACCGTTCGGATTGGCAGCCGTCTTCAGCATCAGCGGGGGCACGGCGCTGATGATCGCTGCTTTGGACACGCGGCTTTCGCCATGTCGCGCGATGTAGTGCACGACTTCGCCGCCGCCGGTGGAGTGGCCGACATGGATCGCGCCCTTCACGTCGAGATGCGCCGTCAGCGCCGCGAGATCGTCGGCGTAGTGGTCCATGTCGTGCCCGTCCGGGACCTGTGCCGAGCGTCCGTGCCCTCGCCGGTCATGCGCGATCACCCGGTATCCCTTGCCGAGGAAGAAGAGCATCTGCGCGTCCCAGTCATCCGCCGAGAGCGGCCAGCCATGACTGAACACGATGGGCTGTCCCTTGCCCCAGTCCTTGTAGAAGATATCAACGCCGTCCTTGGTGGTGATCATAGGCATGATATCGGTCCTTCGTTGCTTCCGAGCGCCAGTTCATCGAAGAGAGTAACCTCTATAGCCGAGGGTGCCGATCGGCGAAAGCGACATTCCGCCGGGTAAAACTAACAAGTGACGAAGAGAAGATTCACCACGGAGACACGGAGGCGGTGAGAATGTTCACGGATCGATAATACCGTGGCTCTGTCTCTACTGAAACCTGTCCAGTGCCTCCGGCTTCCCGAGACCCTTGAAAGGATGCCGTCGCGCGTCCTCGATCAATTGGTTTACGCGACGATGAAGAGCGGGGTCTGTCTGCGTCCAGCGGAGGCAGTCGTCCCATCCGTCATCGCTGAAAGTGGACGTTCACGCCTCGGGAGCGGGCTTCGGTAGTTGCAGGTCATGGGTCTTCAGCGAGCCGGCTTCGGGTCGGCGTGCGCCCCGGCCAACAACTCAAGGCTCAACAGATCCAGTTGCTCGCACGGTAGCACGAACTGGCGAAACACCGGGCGGGTGTGCGTCAGGCCGGGATGCAATGCGCTCCGCGCTGCGGCCGCATACGTTCCCGGTCCGATGCAATCAGGAATCGGCCTGCGGGGTCAGCCCGGCGGTTTGCTGCAGCTGGGCCGCGGCAGGATCTGACGTCAGCGGCACGTGCAATGCGGCCGAGGACATTCACCACCCTGCTGTTGCTCCGCCAGACATTTGGCGGATTTCCCGGGAGGGCAGGACACACTGCAGTGGCCGCACGAGTTGCTTACACTGCAAGACGATTGGCCGCCGGGGCTAATCGTGGTGGTTGACTGCTGGCCCCACGTCGTACCCGACGCGTCCACGACCCCGGTATACAGCCCCGACGGCAATCCGGTCACCAGCCGTCCAGGCGAAACATCGAGCGCTACCGAGCCATGGAGACCGTATGGCAATCTCGCAGCAGGCTGCGCGAGAGCGGCGGTGGCTATAACAACGCCCGCAAGAAACAGTAAGAAAAGCCGCATCGTCCATTCCCGGATCGACATGCAAACCTAGCTGACCCGATCCGCGGGAGGAAAGTTCAAATCCGCGCTCGGCGAGTGGAGTCACGCACTTTCGAGACGGAGTTTGAGGGGGGCGCGAGTATACCACTGCTGAGTGCTGGCAAGCCGGCCCACCACTACGCCGCCAGGTGCCGATCGAAGAACGCAGTATAGCCGAACAGTCCCACCGCGCCGCCGGTGTGCAGGAACACGACAGTTTCGTTCTTGTCGAAATAACCCTTGCGCACCAGGTCGATCAGGCCGGCCATGGCCTTGCCCGAATAGACCGGGTCCAGCAGTATTCCCTCGTGCTGGGCCAGCATGCGCACCGCTTCGGCCATGCCCTCGGTGGGCTGGCCGTAGCCGGGGCCGATATAGTCGCAGTTGGCCTCGACCGTGTCGCGCGGGATGCCGCCGCGCAGGCCGACATAGTCGGCGACCTCCTGCGCCAGCTTGTACACATTCGCCTCCTGCCGGTCCTTCGGCGCGCGCACGCCGATGCCGAGCACCTGAATTCCCGCGTTGGTGCCCACCAGTCCGGCGACCAGCCCGGCCTGGGTGCCGGCGCTGCCGGTGGCGGTGACGAGGCGGTCGATCTTCAGGCCCATCTCGTCGGCCTGCTGCATCAGCTCCTGCGCGCAGGAGACGTAGCCCAGCGCGCCGACGCGGTTGGAGCCGCCGCCAGGGATGACGTAGGGCTTGGCGCCGGATGCGCGCAGTTCCTCGCCCTTCTGTTCGGCGGCTTCGTTCATGTCGGTGCCGCCGGGGCGGTACTCCAGCTTGGCGCCCATCAGCCGGTCCAGCAGCACATTGCCGCTGCCCAGGTAGTTGGCATCGTTGGTTTCGACCCGGTGTTCCAGCAGCGTGGTGCACTGCATGCCCAGCCGGGCGGCAACGGCCACGGTCTGGCGGACATGGTTGGACTGCACGGCGCCCTGGGTGACGAAATGGTCCGCGCCCTGCGCCCGGGCGTCGCCGGCGAGGAATTCGAGCTTGCGAACCTTGTTGCCGCCGGTCGCCACGACCGTGCAATCATCGCGCTTGATCCATAGCTTGGGACCACCGAGATGGCGGGTCAGGTTGGTCAGCGGCTCCAGCGGGGTGGGAGCAGGGAACAGGCGGACACGGGGAAAGCGGGCGAGATGCATAGGACGGCTCCTCAAGACCGGATGGAATGTCCCGCAATCTGCGGCGTCCGACAATTGCCGGGCGGATGGGTTCCGTTGGCGATCGAGGGGCGGTGATCGACGTTGCTGCAACCAGGGAGTGCGAGGCTGTGAATATCATCCACCGACGCGGCTGGGAACTGCCGGAGAGCCTGGTCACTCCGGAACCGGTCGCGGTGAACCGCCGCAGTGTCCTTGCGGGGGCGGCGCTGTCCGTTGCCGGGGGATTGCTGCTGCCGGGCGCGGCGCGCGCCGACGGCGCTATGGCGCCGCCGGTGGACGAGAAATACAAGCCGGGGCGTGCGGTTACGCCGGAAAAGGCGGCCACGACCTATAACAACTATTACGAGTTCAGCGAGGACAAGGACCTGTGGGAGGCGGCGCAGAAGATGACGGTCAGCCCATGGTCCGTGCAAATCGACGGGCTGGTGAAGACGCCGCGCACCATCGCCTATGAGGACCTGCTGAAACAGGTGCATCTGGAACAGCGCATCTACCGGCATCGCTGCGTGGAGGCGTGGTCGATGGTGGTGCCGTGGACCGGGTTTCCGATGAGCCAGCTCGTGAAGATCGCCGAGCCGCTGGGGTCGGCGAAATACGTGGTGTTCACCACGGTCGAGGAGCCGAAGGTGATGCCGGGGTTGGACGAGCCGATCTATCCCTGGCCGTATGTGGAGGGCGTGACGATCGAGGAGGCGGGCAACGAGCTCGCCTTCATTACCGTGGGGATGTACGGGAAGGACCTGCCGAAGCAGAATGGTGCGCCCATTCGCATGACCCTGCCGTGGAAATACGGGTTCAAGTCGGGCAAGGCGTTCGTGAAGGTGAGCTTCACCGAGAAGCGGCCGCAGACGATGTGGGCGGCGATCGCGCCCGACGAATATGGATTCTGGGCGAATGTTAATCCGGCGGTGCCGCATCCGCGCTGGAGCCAGGCGACGGAACGGGTGCTGGGCAGCAACGAACGGGTGCCGACGCAGATCTACAACGGCTACGGGGAGTACGTATCCTCCTTGTATGATGGGCTGAAAGGCGAGAAACTGTTCATGTGATCCTGCAGCGCATCATGGCGGTTCTGGCCGCGGTCTTTTTGGTTGGCGCGGTCGCCGTGGCGACGCTCGGACCGCCGGATCTGCCGCTGGGGGCGCTGCTGCTGAACCTGGATCACGACCTGTCCATGGCGATCGAAGACGGGTTGCAGGCACGCCTGAGCTATTGGATGTGGGACGACCTGGTGATGCCGGTGCTGCTGCGTCCGGCCTGGCTGCTGCCGGCGGCGGTCGGGCTGGTGCTGGCCGGCGTTTCGCTGACGCTGTCGACCCGGCAGCGGTCGCAGCGGACGCATGGGCGGCGATTCTGAGCCGCCGCGATCACTTCCGGCCAGGGAAGGCCGAGTAGCTCTTGCAGCGACGCGCGTAGGCACGGCAAAGATAGTCCCCGTTCCTGCACCACGGAGACCAATGTGCGTCAACGTCTGCCCTTCGGTGGTTCGTCATTCCTGTCCCGGACATTCGTGTCGCTGCCCATGGCGGTGGCCGCCACCTGCCTGAGCCTGACCGCGGTGAGCGCCGCGCCGCGCTGCTCCGAGCAGCCGGTGTTCGACGTCGAGGCGCTGCGGAGCGAGATGATGGTGCTCGCCACCGCCTGCCATGACGATGAGCAGTACAACAGTTTCATCCGGCGGTATCAACCGTCGCTGATGGCCAACGAGAGGGCGCTCGACAGCTATTTCAAGCGGGAATATGGCCGCCGCGGGCAGACCGAGCACGACAGCTACGTGACCTCGTTGGCCAACGCGCAGGCTGACGAAGGGCTGAAGCAGGGCAGCGATTTCTGCCCGCGCAACGCGGTGCTGTTCGAGGAAGCGATGGCGCTGGAGGGCGATTCGGAGCTGGCGTCGTTCGCCGCCGGCAAGGACCTGCTTCCCGAGTCGCTGGGGTCCTGCCAGGCGGCTGAACCGGCGCGGCCGAAGGTGGTTCGGACGGTCGCGAGGAAAGCGAAGCACTGAGACTGGACGGAGCCGGTTGTTCCCCCGGCGACGCTGGAGTTGGGTGGCGGGTGGATTCTCGCTTGCGCGGGAATGACGAAGGCCCGGCGGGCCTATCTGGCTCGAGGCGGAGAGATCGCGTCTAGCGTGTGACGGTCACTGCGACGCGTAGCACCGGACGGCCGGGAAGCAGGGTCACGGTGAACGAGTCGGGTCCGACAAAGCCTCGATCGGGCGTGTAGTCGATCCGCGTGGCGTCGCCGACCTGGTGGACATAAACCTTGCCGTGGACTGCATCGACGGTGAGCAATCCGGCAGCGTAGGGGTGACCTTCCGCGGCGACCGAGATCGCGCACCATCCGCCATCGTTGCCAACGGTCATCGTTGCGGCTGTCGGCTTTCCGGCGGCCAGTGCGACCGGACCGACCTTGCATTGCTTTGCCGCGCCGGCTTCATCGATGGCGTAGAGCCGCGTGGTCGAGGCCGGCCCCGCCGGGGGATTTTGCATACAGGCGGTCAGCAGTCCCATGACGGCCAAAGTCGCGCCCGGCACGACGCGTCGGTGCATGCTCAAATCAGTCGCCTCCTGGATAGACAAGGCCCCGGAGCGATTCGTCATCCGGGGCGGCGCGGACCATACAGAAAAACGCGGATGGCGTAACCCGTGCCAGCCGTGCGAGTCAGATATGGGGAACACAGGTCAGGGAGGTTCCATGCAGCGGCGAAATCTGCTCGCGGCCGCGGCCGCCATGCCTCTGGCGCGAGGCTTCGGCGTGGTCGCCGGGCGCTCTGTGGTGCTGGAGCTGTTCACGTCGCAGGGCTGCTCGTCCTGTCCACCGGCCGATGCGCTGCTGGGCGAGCTGGTGCGCGGGCGGGCTGGCGTGGTCGGGCTGGCGTGGCATGTCGATTACTGGGACGGGCTGGGCTGGCGCGATCCGTACAGCAGCCGGGTGGCCACCGAGCGGCAGCGGGCGTACGCGAGTCGGCTTGGAACGGAGGTGTTCACGCCGGGGCTGGTGGTGAACGGCGGCACCATGCTGGTGGGCTCCGACCGCTCGGCGGTGGAGAGGGCGGTGGCGGAGACACCGGCGTTGCCGGTGGTTGCGGTCCTGCGCCGCTCGCCGGAGGGGGTCAGCGCGCAGGTCGGCGCGGGGCGCGGTCCGGTGAGCGCGTTGGTGGCGATGTGGGACCCGAGCGACGAGACCCGGATCGGGGCGGGCGAGAACGGGGGGCGGCGGCTGCGCGAATATCGCGTGGTGCGCGGCGTGCGCGAGCTTGGGAGCTGGGACGGGGTGGCGCGGGAGTTTGCGGTACCGGCGATTGCGGCTGGCCAGGGCGCGACCCTGCTGGTGCAGGGTGCGGACCTGCGCGTGCTGGGGGCGGCTGAGCTGGAGCCGGCGTAGCGGCGCGGGGAAGGGAAGCGGATGGGCGACGTTTTGCGGCGGGAGATCGGGCCGGCACCGGCGGAAACGCGCCGCGCCGTGGTTGCCTCGGCGATCGGCAATGTTCTCGAATGGTACGATTTCGGCGTCTACGTGTTTTTTGCCGCGGTGATCGGCAGGAACTTCTTTCCGTCGGCGAATGCCACGGCGGCGCTGCTGTCGTCGTTCGGCGTGTTCGGCGTGGGGTTCCTGATGCGGCCGCTGGGCGGGATCATCATCGGCCGGTTCGGCGACACGCACGGGCGCAAGGCGGCGCTGATCTTCACCGTGATGGCGATGGCGTTCGGCACGGTGCTGGTGGGCGTGCTGCCGACCTATGCGATGATCGGCGTGGCGGCGCCGGTGCTGCTGGTGGTGGCGCGGCTGATCCAGGGGTTTTCGGCGGGCGGCGAGTGGGGTGGTGCGACGGCGTTCATGGTGGAATGGGCGCCGCACGGACATCGCGGTTGGTATGGCAGTTTCCAGCAGGCGTCGATCGCGGCGAGCCTGGTGCTGGCGTCGGGGACGGGGGCGCTGTTCAGCTCCTTGTTGAGCGCGGATCAGTTGGCGGCCTGGGGGTGGCGGATACCGTTCCTGCTGGGGATCGTGCTGGCGCTGCTGGGCGTCTATCTGCGGCGGCGGGTGGAGGAGACGCCGGCGTATCGTGCGGTGGAGGCGCAGGCGCTGCCGTCGGCGGAGAGCGGGTTTCCGCTGGCGCTACGGGCGTTCGGGTTCACCATGCACTGGACGGTGGCGTTCTATATTTTCCTGTCATACATGCCGACGTTTACTCGGTTGCATGCGGAACTGTCGTCGGCGCAGTCGCTGTGGGCGAACACCATCGGGCTGCTGGCGCTGATGGTGCTGATCCCGCTGTTCGGGGCGGTTTCCGACCGGGTGGGGCGCAAGCCGCTGCTGCTGCTGTCGTGCGCGGCGTTCGTGGTGATGCCGCTGCCGCTGTTCTGGTTCATTCTGGGCAAGCCGGGATTTGCCGCGATCGCGGTGCTGCAGGTGGTGGTGGCGGGGTTCATTTCGTTGTTCTCGGGGGCCGGGCCGGCGGCGATTGCGGAGATGTTCCGGACGATGGGGCGATCGACCTGGATGACGCCGTCCTATGCGCTGGCGACGGCGATTTTCGGTGGGTTTGCGCCGTTCATTGCGACGTGGCTGATCGCGCAGACGGGGTCGCCGGTGGCGCCGGCGTGGTATGTGATGGCGGCGGCGGCGATCAGCTTCGTGGTGATCTGGCGGATGCCGGAGACGGCGCACCGGGCGTTGGAGTGACGGTGTTCGCAAGCTAGGCGGCGGCGGCTATAGAGAGCCACGGACGAGCGCGGGAGGGATTACGGTGACGATCATCTGGACCATCATTATCGGGGCGGTGGCGGGGTTCATCGCCCGGCTGATATCGCCGGCGCCGAACAATCCGCAGGGGTTCATTCTGACCACGGTGCTGGGCATCGTGGGCGGGCTGGTGGCGACGTTCATCGGGCGGGCGTTGCACTGGTATCGGCCGGATCAGGGGGCTGGGCTGATTGCGTCGATCGTGGGGGCGGTGATCGTGCTGGCGATCTGGCATATGGCGACGCGGCATCGGTACTCGGCTTGAGGGAAACGGGGGCGGGCGATTGAGGGGGTGTGTCGCTAGCAGTCGGAGAGAGGGGAGAAGAAGAAGAGGAGGAAGACGAGGAAGGGCTTCACCACGGAGACACTGAGGCACGGAGATTCACGAAAGACCGCCGATAGGTCGCGTCGGCCTGTCGCTTTTTTCGTGTCTCGGTGGTGAGTGGTTTCTTTGGCACGGGCGCGCATTCATCTTGCGCCGTTGGCGCGTGGTTTCATGCAGGATCTGGAATTGGGGCGGCACGCAACGATGGCGGCCGAGGGCGCGCGCTTGGCGGTTTTGCCCTGGTGGCGGTAGAGCAGGGGCGGGAGGATAGTGCG
>DATDIC010000621.1:0-4257 GCA_036521275.1 Acetobacteraceae bacterium | reverse complement strand
ATCATCTATGACGGCGTCGATATCGCCGGCATGGCGCAGAAAGAGCTGGTGGCGCTGCGCCGGCGCATCCAGGTGGTGTTCCAGGACCCCAACAGTTCGCTGAACCCGCGGATGAAGGTCGGCGACATCATCGGCGAGCCGATCAAGGTCCATGCGATCGAACCCGACGCGGCGAAGCGCGCGGCGCGGGTGCGCGACTTGCTGGGTGTGTGCGGGCTTAACCCGCGCTTCGCCGACCGTTATCCCCACGAAATGTCGGGCGGCCAGCGACAGCGCGTCGGCATCGCACGTGCCCTGGCGCTGGAACCCGAGTTCATCGTCTGCGACGAGGCGGTGTCGGCGCTCGACGTGTCGATCCAGGCGCAGGTCATCAACCTGCTGGAGGATCTGCGCGAGCAATTCGGCCTGACCTACCTGTTCATCGCCCATGACCTGTCGGTGGTGCGCCATATCTGCCAGCGCGTCGCGGTGATGTATCTGGGGCGCATCGTCGAACTGGCCGATGCCGACGAACTGTTCGGCAATCCGCTGCATCCTTACACGCAGGCATTGCTGGCCGCGGTGCCGGTGCCCGATCCCTCGGTCGAGACGGCACGCAACTTCCGCCCGGTGCAGGGCGAGGTGCCGAGCCCGATCAATCCGCCCTCCGGCTGCGTGTTCCATCCGCGGTGTTCGATCGCGGTGGAGGGCTGCCGGCGTGCGCGTCCCGAGATGCGGGAACTGCGGCCGGGACACTTCGTTGCGTGCACCGAAGCCGGCTAGACGACGACGACGCGGTCATTGCGAAAATCGCAATGCCGCCACGAACGACAGAAACCACGGGAGGCTAACGATAATGCGACCATTTCTGCTGGCAGCCGGTGTGCTTTTCGCCGCCGGCCTCGCCATGTCTTCACCGGTGACTGCACCGGCCAGGGCGGAGACGCCGCAATACGGCGGCACTCTGACCTACATGATACCGGCGGAATCCCCGCCCACCCTGGACGGCCATCGCGAGGCAACCTACGCCCTGGTGCACACCATTGCGCCATTCTACAGCGTGCTGATGCGGGTCAATCCGGAAAACCCGGCCGACACCACGCATTTCGTCTGCGACCTGTGCGTTTCGATTCCGACTCCCACGGATGACGGCAAAACCTACACGTTCAAGATCATCACCGGGGTCAAATTCCATGACGGCACGCCGCTGACCGCTGCCGACGTGGCGGCGAGTTGGCACGAGATCATTTTCCCGCGCCCGGGCGTGCTCAGCGCGCGGGCGAACTGGTACTCGGTGGTGGACTCGGTCGAATCGCCCGACCCGACCACGGTGGTGTTCCATCTGAAATTCGCCACCGCGACGTTCCTGCCCTCGCTCGCCGACCCCTATGGGTTCATCTATCCGAAGGTGATTCTCGACAAGGACCCGCATTGGTTCGAACAGCACGTGATGGGTTCCGGCCCGTTCAAGTTCGTCAGCTACGACATCGGCCAGTCGATCAAGGGCGTCAAGGATCCCAACTACTATCACAAGGGCTTGCCCTATCTGGACGGCTTCGTCGGCATCTTCGCCCCGAAGCAGGCGGTACGGGTGGACGCGATCCGCTCGGGCCGCGCGGCGATGGAATTCCGCGGCCTGCCGCCCGCGGCGATCAACGAGCTCAAGCAGGAGCTGGGTGACAAGATCAACGTCCAGACCAGCGACTGGAACTGCGGCAACCTGATCACCCCCAACGAGAAGCGCAAGCCGTTCGACGACGTGCGGGTGCGCAAGGCGCTGCTGCTGGCGGTCGACCAGTGGCACGGCGCGCCGGCGCTGTCGAAGATCGCCAACGTGCGCACCGTGGGCGGCATCGTCTTCCCCGGCTCGCCGCTGGCGGCAACCAAGGCCGAGCTGCAGCAGATGCCCGGATTCTACCCGGATATCGAGAAGTCGCGTGCCGAGGCGCGGGACCTTCTGAAGCAGGCCGGCCAGCAGAACCTGCATTTCGAATTGCTCAACCGCAACGTCGACCAGCCCTATAAATACGTCGGCACCTGGCTGATCGATCAGTGGAGCAAGATCGGCGTTATTGCGACCCAGCGCGTGGTACCGACCGGGCCGTGGTTCCAGGCGATGCGCAGCGGCAACTTCGACGTGGTGGTCGAGGCCAATTGCAACAGCATTGTGAACCCGGTGCTGGATACCCAAAAATACCTGCCGCACGATGTCTTCGTCGAGAACTACGGCGGCTACAGCGACCCGACCGAGGCCGAAATCTACAACAAGATGCTGCACGAGACCGACTTCACCCGGCAGCGGGCGCTGATGCGCGAGTACGAGACCCGTATCGTCAGCACCGAAGCGCGAGAATTCCCGATGCTATGGTGGTATCGCGAAATCCCCGAGCGATCCTACGTGCATGGCTGGAAGATCGGCCCCAGCCACTACATCAACCAGGACCTGTCCGACATCTGGCTGGATAGTTCGGCACCGAAATAGAATAACCTCTCCCGCGAGAGCAGGATGAGGTCAAGACGCGAAGCGGCGAGGGTGAGGGTGATCGGGTCGGCACGTACGACCCTCACCCGGCGGGTTTTGCCCGCCGGATCCTCCCGCCCCCGGCGGAAGAGGTAAAACCGGCCATGTACCGCTACATCACCAAACGCGTCCTCCTGGTCATCCCCACCCTGCTCGGTGCGGCCGTGCTGGTGTTCGCGCTGATGCGGCTGATCCCCGGCGACATCTGCGTCGTGCGCCTCGGCTCCGGCGGCAGCACCTTCGACCCGCGCGCGATCGCCGAATGCCACCACGAAATCGGCCTCGACAAGCCGCTCTATGTGCAGTTCTTCGACTTCGTCTGGGGCTTCTGCCATCTGGACTTCGGCGTCTCGATGTGGTCCGGCAAGCCGGTCGCCGTCGAGATCGCCGCCCGCCTGCCCATCTCGCTGGAAATCGCGCTGCTGGCCACCGCGGTCGCCATCAGCATCGCCATCCCGCTCGGCACCATCTCGGCGCTGAAACAGAACACCTGGATCGACTATGTGGTGCGCACCATCGCCATCGGCGGCATCGCCACGCCGTCGTTCTGGCTCGGCATCATCTCCATCCTGGTCGTGCTCGACACCACCAACGCCCTGTTCGGCCAGCCCTGGATGCCGCCGATCGACTACGTGCCGATCTGGAAGGACCCGGTGCGCAACCTCTCGATGGCACTCCTGCCGGCACTCACCGTCGGCTACCGCTATGCCGCGGTCAGCATGCGCATGACGCGCTCGGCCATGCTGGAGGTGATGCGCGAGGACTATATCCGCACCGCCCGCGCCAAGGGATTGTTGAACAAGATCATCATCAACCGCCACGCCCTGAAGAACGCTCTGCTCCCCGTTGTCACCCTGCTGGGCATCGAGTTCGCCTTCCTGATCGGTGGCCTGGTTGTTACGGAACAGGTGTTCAATCTCAACGGCGTCGGCCGGCTGTTCGTGCAGGCGGTGCAGAACCAGGACTACACGCTGACCCAGGCGCTGGTCATGCTGACCGTCATCATCTTCGTCCTGTGCAACCTGACCGTCGATTTGCTCTACGCCTGGCTCGATCCCCGCATCCGCTTCGCCTGACGGGAGTCCGCATCATGTCCATCACCCTGCCGCACGACGTGTCGATCCCCGCCGCCCTGGCCGACGATTTCCAGCCGGCCAGCCGTTCGGCGCATTCGGCCTGCTGATCGTGCTGATCATGGCGGTCGCCGGCCTCAGTGCCGAATGGATCGCGCCATATAGCCCCACCGCCAACGACTTCGAGGCGATGACCCAGGCGCCAAGCTGGCAGCACTGGCTGGGCACCGACCAGTTCGGCCGCGACCTGCTGTCGCGCATCATCTTCGGCGCCCGCACCGCGCTGACCGTCGGGCTGACCTCGTCGTTCGTGGGCGGCTTCTCCGGGCTGGTGCTGGGCGTCGCCAGCGCCTATTTCGGCGGCCGCATCGACATGGCGTTCCAACGCATCTTCGACGTGATGATGGCGTTTCCGCTGATCATCATGGCGCTGGCGGTGGTGTCGATCTTCGGCACTGGCGTGCACAACGTGATCGTGGCTATCACCATCCCGCTGATCCCGCGCTGCCAGCGGGTGGTGCGGTCGAGCGCGCTGGCGATCCGTTCGGTGCCCTATGTCGACGCGGCGCGCGCGCTCGGCTACAGCCACACGCGGATCATCCTCGCGCACATGGCGCCGAATGTCGTGGCGCCTTTCCTCATCATGCTGACCGTGTTCGGCATCAACCTCTTCGGCGACGCGCT
>DATDIC010000620.1:0-2143 GCA_036521275.1 Acetobacteraceae bacterium | reverse complement strand
CGCTGCCACTGGCACATCGAAAACCGCCTGCACTGGGTGCTGGATGTGATCTTTCACGAAGACTACTCGCGCCTGCGCACCGGCCATGGGCCACATAACATGGGCATCGTGCGGCATATGGCGATGAACCTGCTGCGGTCGACCAAGCCCGGCAAAAGCCTCAAGGTGCGTCGCAAAGTGGCCGGGTGGGACCCGAGCTATCTCCATGCCATCCTGCGAGGCCAGGCTTGAATTTTTCGAGCGATTCCCGTGCCGGTCTACCCGCTGCATATCGCCGGCGTCGGCTTCCCTTGCTATGCCGCGCTGGCCTCGCTGGCGGTGAACATCGTGGTGTCCGGTGTGGTGTCGCTGTTCCTGAACCGCGTGGCGTCCGACCGCGACCAGGACATGACGACAGCCGAGGACTACGTGTAGCGTCGGTTCGCAATCTCGATCGTGGTGGTCACCGCTCCCTCCGCTGCGATGCCATAAGGCGGGCTGGCTGCCGGTACCGCGGATCCCGGCCATCGCCGGCATGACAAGCACTATCACGGTGACACAATGAAACCGGCGCGCCGTGAAAGGACAGCGGCAGCGCATCTCAGGACTCCGGCCGAGGCCATGGTTTCGATCGCCCGTCGTGACATGTTGCCGGTGCCGGCGTCCCTCGTCGCGCACGCAGACTGGAGCATCGACCCGCGCAAGCGCTGGGTCGCGGTGGCGCGCCGCTCCGGGGCCGGCTGGGTGCTCCAGGCGCCGCGCCCCGTGGGCGAGGTAGCGACCTTCCTGGCGCGGCTGCGCGCCGCGGCGAATGGCGGGCCGGTGGCTCTGGGTGTCGATCTGCCGGTGGGCGTGCCGCGCGCCTACGCGGCACAGCGGCAGGAGCAGGACTTCCTGGATTTCTTGCGAGGCACTCGGGACTGGCCAGATTTCTATCGCGTCTGCGCGGTGTTGGAGGAATTGGCGCCCGAGCGGCCGTTCTATCCCGCACGCGGTGTCGCAGGCATGACGCGTGCCGCGCATGCGGCGGCACTGGGGCTGGGTGGCGCTGCCGGCCTGTCACGCACCTGCGACCGCGCGACACCTGAGCGTCCGGCCGGAGCGCCGCTGTTCTGGACCCTCGGCGCCAACCAGTCGGGCAAGGCGGCGATCGCCGCGTGGCGCGACATGCTGTTGCCGGCGCTGGCGGACGGCGATGATCTGCGGCTGTGGCCGTTTGCCGGCCCATTCCGCGAACTGCTGGCACCCGGCGCGGTGGCGCTGGCGGAGACCTATCCGGCGGAGGCGCTGCGCCATCTCGGCATCCGGCTGAAGGGCAGCAAGCGGCGGCAGGCCGACCGCGCCGCCGTGGCGGGGCTGCTGCGTGACGCCATGCAGCGGCTGGACGTCACGCCGGCAGCAGAACTGGATACGGCCGTGGCGAATGGGTTCGGCGTCGACGCGGCGGGCGAGGACCGGCTGGACTGCGTGCTGGGCGTGCTGGGCGTGTTGAACGTGCTGGCCGGCAACCGTCCGGACACGGCGCCGGACGATCAGTGGATACGCCGCTGGGAAGGCTGGGTGCTGGGACAGACGGCGTTGCCGGCCGGGGTGGAACTCGATCCCGGATGACCGTCCCGGCCAAGCCCCGTGAGGCGGCCTGCATCGTGATGGGACGGGCGCGGCCGGGCGGCGACGGATGGCGCGCCCTGAAGGACTCGAACCTTCGACCCACAGCTTAGAAGTCCGACGCCAAGTCCTGTGTCCGCAGCGTGTCCGCTCTCTCCTGTCTCAAAACTCCCGTATTCTCGGTGTATTTCGCATCGCCCCACAGTTTCCTGTTGCGGTTCACAGCGTTTTAGAGCACGTTGTGTGCGGACACAGAGCGGACACGGGAATCGGTGCTATGGCGGTGCATTTGACGGACAAGGTGGTGCGGGAGCTACCGGCGCCGGAAACGGGGAACAAGATCACCTATGATGATGAGGTGGCCGGACTCGGGGTGCGCGTCACCGCGGCCGCCGCCAGGGCGTACATCTTTAATTACAGGGTCCGCGCCACCGGCAAGGAACGGCGCATCACCATCGGCGATGCGACGAACGAAGCCGGCGACACAGCACTGAAGATCGGCGCTGCGCGTGACAAGGCGGAAAAGCTGCGCCAGCGGGTCCGCGACGGCGAGGAC
>DATDIC010000619.1:0-3160 GCA_036521275.1 Acetobacteraceae bacterium | reverse complement strand
GTAGAGCGTCTTGTAGTCGGGCGAGAAGCAAAGACCGTTCGGGTCCGGCACCTGGGCCCCGGTCACGACCGCATCCAGCCGGCCGCTCGGGTCCCAGCGATAGGTATTGGTTCGTAGCACACGGCGGATGCCCCCCATCGGCCGGACGGTATCGCCGATCAGGGGCTGATAGAGCCCGTTCGGATTCGCCGGACCGCCGGCGACGTCGGGGTGGCCCTCGGAGAGTTGGTCGCCGTAAGGCGGGTCGGTGAACCAGACGCTGCCGTCGGGATGCGGGACGATATCGTTCGGGGAGTTCAGCGGTGCGTTGTCGAACGAGTCGGCCAGCACCGTCATTGATCCATCATGTTCCCATCGCACGACGCGACGAAAGAAGTCCTGGCAGGAAAGCTGCCGCCCCTGGAAATCGAAACTATTTCCGTTGCCGTTGTACGACGGCTTGCGGAACACGCTGACCCGCTCGGTGTCCCACAGATAGCGGTGCTGGGTATCGCCCTTTACGTCACTGAAGACCGCGTACTGTCCCTCGCTGGACCAGGCAGGGCCTTCCGCCCATTGAAACCCGGTTGCAAGCCGATGAATGGCGGCCAGGCCGATTCGATACTGCTGGAACTCCTTGTCGATCACGATCACGTCGGGATCGGGGTATAGTTCCGGCGGAGCGAAGCGGCCCCATTGGCGCGGCGGCTGGGAGATGACGGTCGGCGGACTTCCGAATTGCGGTTTAGCTTCCTGGGCGAAGGCCAGAGTCGGAACCAGAGCAGCAGCGCCGGTCAACACGCCGCGGCGGGACAAGCTCATCGCATTTCCTCCCGATGTATTGACCGGGAGTGGATGCCGGCAGGTCGCGCCTGTCAACCGAGCCGCGTTCAATCATCGCGGAGCAGCGAGCTCCATGACTGCTTGGACGACGGACTGCGGCGCTTCACGCGGCAGGAAATGTCCGGCGTGCGGAAGCACGCGGCGATGATATTGCGCGGTGAAGCTGCTGGCATCGCGATCGGCGGGTGCGGGCGGCGTGACGCCATCGGCCTCACCGTGCAGATTGATGGTGGGGATGGTGATGGGCGGGCGTGCCGCCAGTTGCTGTTCAACGGATTCGAGCGCGGGATCGCCGGACGCGTTGCGGTAGCGGTGACGGTAGGATTGGATCACGACATCGACGAAATCGGGATTGTCGAAGCTGACGGCAGTGCGCTCATAGGTCGCATCGTCGAAGCGGTAGTTGGGTGACCATAATTGCCAGAGCAGGCGGCAGATCTCGCGGCGGTTCTGCTGCAGCCCGGCACGGCCCCGTTCCGTGTGGAAGTACCATTGATACCAGTAGCGGTATTCGGCCACGGCGGGACCAGGGCGGTTCGCGGTGGCGATGGACTGGATGTTGTAGCCGGTGATCGAGACCAGCCCGCGCACAAGCTGCGGCCATAGCGCGGCGACGATGCAGGCGGCGCGTCCGCCCCAGTCGTAACCGGCCAGGACGGCGCGTTCGATGCCAAGCGCCTGCATGAAGTCGCGCAGATCGCATCCGAGCGCGGCCTGCTGGCCGGAGCGTGGTGTGTCCGCGTGCAGGAAGCGTGTTGGTCCGTAGCCGCGCAGCCACGGCACCAGCACGCGATATCCGGCCGCGGCAAGCGGGGGCGCGACGTCATCGTAGCAATGCGGGTCGTCGGGGAAGCCGTGCAACAGGATGACCGGCGTGCCGGTTGGCGCACCGGTTTCGTGGTAGGCGATGTCGAGCGTCGCGGTACGGACGGTCCGCTGCATGATCGTCAGTGCGCGGTGGTGGCGCGTCCGACGCGGCTTTCATAGGCGGCGGAGCCCATGACATCGGTGTATTCGCCGATCATCGTCT
This sequence comes from Acetobacteraceae bacterium, assembly GCA_036521275.1. Lineage (GTDB taxonomy): Bacteria > Pseudomonadota > Alphaproteobacteria > Acetobacterales > Acetobacteraceae > DATDIC01. The sequence goes on along the minus strand of DATDIC010000619.1, from coordinate 1,308 downwards.
CGGGCGCCAGTTCGATCATCAGGCGATTTTCCACCCAGAACTCGATGACGTGGAAGAATGGCTTCTGGCCGCGCGGCCCGCGACCGAACAGCCGGGTGCGCCAGCCTTCACGCGTGCCGATGCGCTCGATCTCCTCGGCGGAGGCGGGCACCGACAGCAGGAAGTGGAACGGGACGGTAGCCGGCGCGGGCTGGCTGCGCAGGCCGGTCACTTGCTCATTATCGGTTACGCCTGGTTTCAGCGTGGTGTCCTCGGGATAGACCTCTACCATCGTGCCATGTTCGTCACCGCTGACGGCCATGAAGGAATCGGCGATCTGGCCAGGGAAGGGATGGCAGTGCCCGTGCATGATCTCCGCCAGGACTTCCGCGACGTGCTGCGGCTGGCGGGCGGAAATGGAGACATGATGGATCATTGTTCGCGTCCTTTGCTGTTCAGCCCCCGGCTGCGAGTGCCTCAATCTGCTTCTGACCCCAACTCACTGCATCATCGACCGGCATGTGGTCAACCAGTATCTTCTGCAACACCTTGGTCAAGATGTTAGCGTCCCAGACCTTGCCCGCCAGTGGTGTGGGGGGGCCGGCGTAGCCGTCGATGATGCCGGTGCGCGCCATCTCCGTGTAGTTCTTGGTGGCCGGATTGCTGGCAAACATCGGCATCTGCTGCAACATCTGCGGATAGATCGGCACCCAGCGGCCGCCGACCTTCTCGATCGCGGTCTGGTAGTGCGCCGGATCGTAGAACCAGCGCAGATATGCCTTCGCCTGGTCCTGGTGCTTCGACTCCCTGGATACCGCCCATACCCAGGTGCCGGATGGATTGCCGTTGATGCCCTTTGGTCCCGGCCCTTTCGGCACGCCGATCAAGGCGGTACCGGCGAGCAGATCCTTGTCGTGCTGCTGCAACCATTGGTAGATGCTGGGCGGGTTCAGCACGAACGCCGCGCGTCCCGTCTGGTAGGCGACATTGTTGCCGGCATCGTCCCAGGTCAGCGCGCTGTGCGGGATGGTGCGGTCCTTCAGGAACATGTCCGCGACGAACTGGTATGCCGCGCGCGTTTCCGGCGAATCGAACACCACGGTCTTGCCGTCCTTCGCCATCACCATGCCGCCGAACGACCAGACCATGACGCGGATCGCGGTCTCCGCGTCATTGGAGTTGCTGACGGTCATGCCGTAGCCGCTGATATTCGGGTGCTTCGTCTGGATCGCCTTGGCGTCGGTGCGCAGTTCCTCCCAGGTGGTGGGCAGCGGCTTGCCGATCTCGTCCAGCAGGTCCTTGCGGGCGAACACCGGGGTGACGTCCACC
>DATDIC010000618.1:0-13364 GCA_036521275.1 Acetobacteraceae bacterium | reverse complement strand
ATCATTTGGCCCGCATGTCCCGATCGAATGGCCGCCGCGCCATCTCGGCTACGCGTTCGGCGCCGCCCTCACTCTCTACGGCCTTGTTGGAGCCGAGGAAGCGGGGACGCTTCGAGTACCTCCTGTCCTGGTCGCCGTGGGAACTTGCTCCTACTCGATCTATCTCACCCAGTCGACCGTGCTTCTTGTCGTCGAGCAGGGGCTGCGGCCGCTCAGCCGCGCCGTGACACTACAGCCCGAGCTGACATTCTTGGCGGCGGTGTGCGTGGCGGTCGTGCCCGGCATCGCGTTTTCTTTGATCGTCGAGCAGCCGCTGCTCCGCCGCTTGCGTCACGGACTGGCGCTGCGACGGCGGCCGGTGTTCGGACCGAAAAGCTCGTGAGGGTCCGTACCTGCGGGCGGCAGCTAAGCCGCGGCGGCTGCCGGTGCGCGGCCCTCCCGCGCGGGCTGCTGTCGTGGCCACTCTGGCGATGCCGGCAAGTTATTCACGTGGTGCTTTGTTGGGGTTGATCGCGATGGCTACGGTATTCTGGCTGCGAGGCGAGGGAAAAGTAGCATCGCTGACCTCGGAGGGTGATTTGGCCGATCCGCGGACCCCCCGCGATCCAGCGGGGCTACGATGTCGCGCTTATGGGCCTGATCTCGATTCCGACCTGCGCGGTCACGAGTGTGTTTTCTTCCGATCTCTAGGCATGCCATACGCCCTGTAAAAGGAGAGTTGCCTTGCAGTGGTATCTCGGGATGCAGGCCAGCGCGTCCACTTGGATCTACAACGCCGCCCTCAAGATCGCCCCGATCCTGGCCCCGGATAGGCCGGCCACGGGGCGCTTCGTCGCATACCACGGAAAACTCGCGTTTCTTGATGAACCGAATCTTCTCCACATCGTCAAGTCGCACGGCGTCGATGCTGCCACGGCGGACGGACTGGCGCGGCATGCCACGTCCATCCTGATCTCTGTCCGCGACCCACGTGATGCCGTCGCGTCGTTGATGCTGTACCATAGTCAAGATTTCAAGCATGCTCTGACGGAAGTGGAGCGGGCAGCTTACACCTGCGCGCAGTTCATGGGGGATTCCCGGACGTCGTTGCTCCGCTACGAAACCCGCTTCACCGAAACGCCCGACACGATCGATTTGATTGCCCGCGCCTTCCATCGCCCGCTCCCGCATGAGGCGCGCGATCAGATATTCAACGACTCCCGGCGTGAGAACGTCGAGAAGCTGATCAACAAGTTGGAGCAGTTGCCGACCGCGCGCCGGGCCGGCGACGACCTATACGATAGCGAAACACAGTGGCACAAGCTGCATGCGGGGCGTACCGGCGAAATTGGCAAGTGGCGTCATGCCTTGAACGATGCCCAGATCGCACGGATCGAGGCACGCCTGTTCGACTGGATGCAGAAATTCGAGTACGCGCCCACGCGCACGCCCGGTTTGATCGCCAAGCTGAAAAATATGGCACGGGGCACGACCTGATCGGGGCGACGGCTACGCCAACACCTGCATCAGTTGCGCCTTCAAATACCCTGTTTCTGGCAGATGCGGATGCACCGGATGGTCCGGGCCGGCACCTCCGGTAAACACAATCCGCCCCTCGCGACGCGCCCGGTGCAGTCCGCGCGCGATCTCCCCGGCCCACGCCTCCGTCGGTGCGTGGTGGCTGCACGAGGCAACGAACAGGAACCCGCCCGCCTCCACCAGCTCCGCCGCCAGCCGTGCCATTCGGCCATACGCGCGCAGTCCAGCCGCAGCATCCTTGCGGGACCGTGCGAAGGCCGGCGGGTCGCACACGATCAAATCGAACCGCTCCCCTGTCGCACCGAGCTCCTGCATTACCTCGAACGCGTCGCCACGCCGCATCGTCACCCGCCCAGCCAATCCGTTCGCCGCTGCCGCCGTTTCCGCCTGCTGCATCGCCGCCGCACTGGAATCGACCAGCAGCACCTGCTCTGCGCCCGCCGCGGCACAACGCAACCCGAACGCTCCTGTATGAGCGAACAGGTCCAGCACCCGCCCGCCCGCCGCCAGCGCCGCCAACCGATCCCGGTTCGGCCGCTGATCGAAGAACCAGCCGGTCTTCTGCCCCGCCAATGGATCAACAGGGAAGCGCACACCGCCTTCCTCGACGATCGTATCCGCTGCCGTCCCGTGCAGCAGACCGACATGTGCCTCCAGGCCCTCCAGCCGGCGTCCCGCCGAATCATTGCGGGCCACCACGCCGCGCAGCGGCAGCTCCGCTAGCAGCGCCTCGTTGATCACCGGCAGCAGCCGATCCATGCCGGCGCTGTTCGCTTCGACCACCACGACATCGTCATAGCGGTCGATGATCAGCCCCGGCAGCCGGTCGGCTTCGGCATGCACCAGGCGGTGAAACGCCGTATCGCACACCCGGGCCCGCAACCCGATTGCCTCCTGCAGCCGGCCGCGCATCCAGGAAACGTCGACCGCCGCCACCGGATCGGCGTCCATCACCCTGGCGGCAATCAGGCTGTGCGGGTTGAACATGGCGGTGCCGAAGCGGACCCCGTCATCGCCCTCCAGCCGCACCAGTGTCCCGGGCTCCATCCGCCGGTACTCCGGCTTCATTGCGATCTCGTTGCTGAACGCCCATGGAGCGCCGGTTCGCAGCCGCCGTCCTTGGCCCGGCAATAGCCGCAGCAGCGGCCGGTCGGACATCAGGCGGCTTGTCGACTCGCCGACAACAGGATGGCGGAAAGCGCGGCGATCAGCCGGTCCATCATGTCATCCGTGTGCAGCGGCGTCGGCGTCAGGCGCAGCCGTTCCGCCCCGCGCGGCACGGTCGGATAGTTGATCGGCGTGGCATACATCCCGAACTCTTCCAGCAACCGTCGGCTCACCTGGCTGCACAGCGCCGCATCGCCGACATGCACCGGGACGATGTGGCTGGACGACGGCAGACCGGGCAATCCCGCGGCGTGCAGGCGACGCTTCAATGTTTCGGCCCGCTCGAACAGCGCGGCACGCCGCGCCGCGTTCTGGCGAACCTCGCGCACGCTCGCCAGAGCCGCGGCCGCGACCATCGGCGGCAATGAGGTGGTGAAAATGAACCCCGGTGCGGTGGAACGGATGTAATCGACCACCTTCGCATCGCCGGCGATGTACCCGCCGTGGCATCCGAACGCCTTTGCCAGCGTCCCTTCGATGACGTCGATCCGCTGCGCCACGCCGTCCCGCTCGGCCACACCGGCGCCATTCGGCCCATACATGCCGACCGCGTGCACCTCGTCCAGATAGGTCATCGCACCGAACCGCTCGGCCAGGTCGCAGATCGCACCGATCGGCGCAATGTCCGCATCCATCGAATACACCGACTCGAACGCAATCAGCTTCGGCGCATCTGGTCCGGTTTCAGCCAGCAACGCCTCCAGATGCGCCAGGTCGTTGTGCCGGAAAATGCAACACCGCGCCTTCGATCCCTTGATCCCGGCGATCATCGAGGCATGGTTCCGCTCATCCGAAAACACCACCCAGCCAGGCAGCGAGTTCAGGATGGTAGCGAGCGCCGCCTGGTTCGCGATGAAACCGGAGGTGAACAGCAGTGCCGCCTGCTTGCCGTGAAGATCGGCCAGCTCCGCTTCCAGCGCATCATGCAACGGGCTGGTGCCGCCGATATTCCGGGTCCCACCGGCGCCCACGCCCATGTCGCGCGCCGCCGCACATGCAGCCTGCACCACCAACGGGTCGCCGCCCATGCCGAGGTAATCGTTGGACGACCAGACCAGCACCTCCGATCCGTCCGCGCGGCGATACAGCGGGAACCCCGCCGCCTGTTTCGCCAGCGGTGTGTACTGGCGATACCGACCCTGCGCGCGAATATCATCGAGCGCTCGGCAACAATGATCATGGAATGCATGCATGGTGAGACCTCGCACGCGACAGGGCCGCCCGGCTACTCCGCCAGACGCCGCCGCAGCGTTTCGTTGACCAACGCCGGGTTCCCTTTCCCGGCCATCGCTTTCATCGTCTGCCCGACGAAGAAGCCGAACAGCTTGTCCTTGCCGGCACGGTACTCCGCCAGCTTGTCGGCATTGGCCGCTAGCACCTTGTCCACCGCCCCTTCGATCGCCCCGGTGTCGGTGACCTGGCGAAGACCCTTCGCTTCGATGATGCGGGCCGGGTCATCGCCGGAGTCGACCATCGCCTCGAACACCTCCTTGGCGATGCGGCCGTTGATCGTGCCGTCCGCCATCAAATCCAGCAGCCGGCCCAAATTCGTCGCGCTGACTGGGCTATCCGTGATCGAGCGGCCGGTACGGTTCAGCGCGGCGAAGAAATCGCCCATCACCCAGTTCGCGGCCGTTTTTGCGTCTCGGCCCTGCGCCACCGTCTCGTAGAAATCGGCGGTCGCCTGCTCGGCAACCAGCACGCCTGCATCATAGGTGGGCAGGCTATAGTCGCGAATGAACCGATCCTTCTTCGCATCCGGCAGCTCCGGCAGTTGCGATTTCAGCGCGGCGATCCAGTCTTCCTCCAGCACCAGCGGCAGCAGGTCCGGATCGGGAAAATAGCGGTAGTCATGCGCGTCTTCCTTGCTGCGCATGCTGCGCGTGACGCCACGCGCAGCATCGAACAGACGGGTTTCCTGCTCTACCGCGCCGCCTGACTCCCACACCTCGACCTGGCGCCGCGCTTCCGCTTCGATCGCCTGCATCACGAACCGGACGGAATTGACGTTCTTCACCTCGCAGCGGGTGCGGTAAGGCTCGCCGTGCTTGCGCACCGATACGTTCACGTCGGCGCGCATGGAGCCCTCCTCCATGTTGCCATCGCAAGTACCGAGATAGCGAAGGATCGTCCGCAGCTTGCGCAGATAAGCACCGGCTTCCTCCGGACTGCGCAGATCAGGCTCGCTGACGATTTCCATCAGGGCAACGCCGGCCCGGTTCAGGTCGATGAAGGACTTGCTCGGGTGCTGGTCGTGCAGCGACTTTCCGGCATCCTGCTCCAGGTGCAGCCGGGTGATGCCGATCACGCGGGTGCTGCCATCCGCCAGTTCAATCTGAATGGCCCCCTCACCGACGATCGGGTGCTGATACTGGCTGATCTGATATCCGGCCGGCAGATCGGCATAGAAGTAGTTCTTGCGGTCGAACCGGCTCACTGGATTGATACGTGCGTTCAGACCCAGGCCTGTGCGCACCGCCTGGGCCACGCACTCGCGGTTGATCACCGGCAGCATGCCGGGGAACGCAGCATCCACGAAGCTGACCTGGGTATTGGGCTCGGCGCCGAAATCGGTTGCCGCGCCAGAAAACAGCTTGGCCTTGCTGATCACCTGGGCATGCACTTCCAGGCCGATCACCAGCTCCCATAAGCCGGTGGCACCTTTGATCGTGTAGCTTGCGCCGGACATCGTCTCCACTGCGGCCGTCAATTCTGCGCTTCCCTACACCCGCAGCGCTGTGCTCACAATTCCGTCCGGCGACAATTCACCACTGGCACAGCCGGTCCCACATTAACTCAGCTTGCTGCTCTTCTTCTCGATCGCTCCCAGCAGGTCCTGCCACGAGTCCACGAAAGATTTCGCCCCATCGACCTGTAGCTGCGCAGCCAGCGCGTCCACGTCGATCCCCGCCCGCACATGCGCCGCAATCGTCTGCTCGCAATCGCCGCCGTCGCGGGCAAGGCTGGCCCCCAACTCGCCATGTTCACCGAACGCGTGCAGCGTGGCATCAGGCATCGTGTTCACCGTGTTGGGCGCGGCCAGCGACATGACATACAGTGTATCCGGCGCCTTCGGATCTTTCATGCTTGTACTTGCGAACAGCAGACGCTGCGGCCGGGCCCCGGCGTTCGCCAGCCGCTGCCAGCGATCCGAGTCCAGCACATCGCGATACGCCTTGTAGGCTTGCTGCCCGACCGCCACGCCCAGGCGATCACGCAGCTTGTCAGGCACTTTCTCGACGACCGCCCGATCCCAACGGCTGATAAACACCGATGCAACCGAATGGACATCGAGCGGTAACCCAGCCGCCACGCGGCGCTCAAGTCCTGTCATATACGCATCTGCCGCGGCAAGATAATCGGCACGGGAAAACAGCAGCGTCACGTTCACCGAAACCCCGGCAAAGATGCTCTCCTCGATTGCCGGCAAACCTTCGATCGTGCCTGGAATCTTGATGAAGAGATTGGGCTTGCCGGCCTTGTCGTGCAGCCGCTTGGCCTCGGTGACCGTTGCCGCCGTGTCATGGGCAAGCTTCGGCGAAACCTCCAGCGACACCCATCCATCCACGCCACTGGTCCGGCGATGAATGGGCAGGAACAGATCCGCCGCGCGCGCCAGATCCGCAAGCCCCAGCTCGAAAAACAACGCCTCTCCGGAAAGTCCCTTGCCAAGGAGCTTGCGGATATCGTCGTCGTATTTGGCGCTGTGCGTGATGGCGTGATCGAAGATGGTCGGGTTTGACGTTAACCCTGTCACCGACAGCTCGTTGATGTAGCGCTGTAACGTCCCGCTATCGAGCATGTCGCGGGTGATATCGTCCAGCCAGAGACTTTGTCCCAGTGCATGCAGCCGTTCGGTTGCCTTCATGTCCTTATCTCCCCGTCTGTCGTCACGCACTCTTTTCGACGTGACCACCGAATTCGAAACGCAGCGCCGACAGTAGTTTGTTGGAGAACTCGTCTTCCCCGCGAGAGCTGAACCGCGCGTACAGCGCGGCGCTGATGACGGGCGCCGGCACGCCCTCATCAATTGCAGCCTGCAAGGTCCAGCGTCCTTCGCCGGAGTCGGAAACGCGGCCGTGGAAACCCTCCAGGCCGGGGCTCTTCCGCAACGCGCTGGCGGTCAGATCCAACAGCCAGGACCCAATCACGCTGCCGCGACGCCACACCTCGGCGACCTTGTCGATCTCGATCTCGTATTTGTATAGCTCCGGATGCCGCAACGGCGTCGTCTCGGCATCCATTTCGCGCTGATGCAGGCCAGCATTGGCGTGATGAATGATGTTCAGCCCCTCGGAATAGGCCGCCATGATGCCGTACTCGATGCCGTTATGGACCATCTTGACGAAATGGCCCGCGCCATTCGGCCCGCAATGCAAATAGCCCTGCTCGGCCGGGCTCGGTTCGCCGGTTGCGCCGGGAGTACGGGATGCGTCTCCGACTCCCGGTGCCAGCGCCTTGAATACCGGATCGAGCCGCCGGACCACCTCGTTCTCGCCGCCGATCATCAGGCAATAACCGCGCTCCAGGCCCCAGACGCCCCCGCTGACGCCGACATCGACGTAATGCAACCCCTTGGCCTTCAACTCGCCGGCCCGGCGAACGTCGTCGTGATAGTAGGAATTGCCACCATCGATCACAGTATCCCCGGCATCGAGCAGCGGCGTTAGTGTCCCGAGCACCGAATCGACCACCCCTGCCGGCACCATCAGCCAGACGGCACGCGGCTTGGACAAAGAGTCGATAAACGTCTTCAGACTCGTGCTGCCCTTCGCCCCTTTGTCCACCAGCTCCTTCACCGCGGTCTCATGAGCGTCATAGACGTGGCACTCGTGACCCGCGCGGATCAGTCGCACCACCATGTTGCCGCCCATCCGGCCCAGGCCGATCATGCCAAGTTGCATCCAACGTTCTCCTTGTGCGCGAGGGCCATTTGCCACCCGCTTATGGTTCAGGTGCGGCGCGCGATTGCCTGCTTTGCCGCCGCGATAACGTGCTCTGTCGTGAAACCGAAATGCTCGGCAACGACCTTGATCGGCGCCGACATGCCGAATGTGTGCATTCCCAGCACCACTCCACGGCGACCGGCATAGCGGTGCCAGCCGATTGCCGCCGCTTCCTCGACCGTCACGCGCGCGGTCATCGCCGCCGGCAGCACACTCTCCTGGTAGGCTTCGTCCTGCTCCTCGAACAGCTCCCAGGACGGCATACTGACCACCCGCGCGGCGATATTTTCGCCCGCCAGTTGCTCGCGGGCACTCATGCACAGCGACACCTCGCTGCCGGTGCCGATCAGTATCACATCCGGCTTCCCATTCGGGGCGTCGGCCAGCACATAAGCCCCGCGGACCAGCCCTGACGCGGGCGCGTACTTGCTGCGATCCACGGTGGGTAGCGGCTGGCGCGAGCAGATCAGCGCAGCAGGGCGGCTGGTGAACTGCAGAACGGTGCGATACGCCTCGGCCATCTCGTTCGCGTCCGCCGGACGGATCACCACCATTCCGGGGATCGCGCGCAGCGAAACGATCTGCTCGATCGGCTGGTGCGTCGGGCCGTCCTCGCCGACCCCGATCGAGTCATGCGTCCAGACATGAATCACTGGCAGGTCCATCAACGAAGACAGCCGGATCGAGCCACGCGCATAATCGGTGAAGATCAGGAAGCCCGAGCCGAACGCGCGCAGCCCGGTCAGCGTCATCCCGTTCACCATCGCGCACATCGCATGCTCGCGCACACCGAAATGCATGTTGCGGCCGGTGAATGCGCCCGGCGTTCCTGGTGGCTGGAAATCCCCTGCCCCCTCGAATGTCAAACGCGTCTTGGTGCTCGGCGACAGGTCCGCCGCACCGCCCACCAGCCATGGCATATGCGCCGCGATCGCATTCAGCACCTGCCCGGACGCATCGCGCGTGGCAATACCCTTCTCGCTCGCAGCAAAGCTCGGGATCGCGCTGTCCCAGCCCTCCGGCAGCTTCCGGTGGATGATGCAATCCACCTGTTTCGCCAGCTCGGGAAACTCAGCGCGGTAGCGTGCGAAGCTGGCGTTCCATGCCTGGTGCAGCTTCGCTCCCCGGGCACCCATCCCGGCCGCGAAATGCTCGCGCACGCCGGGTGGAACGATGAAACTCTTGTCGGGATCGAAGCCGAAGAAACGCTTGGTCAGCCGCACTTCCTCTTCACCGAGCGGCTCGCCGTGTGCCTCTGGGGAGTCCTGCTTGTGTGGCGAGCCATAGCCGATGTGGCTGTGCACCACGATCAGGGTCGGCCGATCGTTGACGGCGCCAAACTCCGCATAGGCGCGGCGCAACTGCTCAAGATCGTTTGGATCGCTGACGCGCGTCACGTTCCAGCCATAGGCAAGAAAGCGTGCCGCCGTATCCTCGGTGAAGGCAATGTCCGTATGGCCTTCGATCGTCACCCGATTGCTGTCATAGATCCAGCACAAATTCGCCAGCCGCAGATGTCCGGCGAGTGACGCAGCTTCGCTGGTGAGTCCCTCCATCATGTCGCCGTCGCCGCACAGCGCATAGACGTTAAAGTCGAACAGATCGAAGCCCGGCCGGTTATACGTGGCAGCGAGCCATCGTCCGGCCGCCGCCATGCCCACGCTGGTAGCCGCGCCCTGCCCCAACGGACCGGTCGTCGTCTCCACACCCGAGGTCCAGCCGAATTCGGGATGTCCCGGGCAGCGGCTGCCGCCCTGACGGAACGTCTCGATATCCTGCAGTGTCACCGCGTCACGGCCAACCTGTTCATAAGACGGGTGGACCGCCTTGATGCCGGCCAGGTGAATTAGGCTGTAGAGCAGCATCGAAGCATGCCCGCACGACAGCACGAAACGGTCGCGGTTTACCCAGTCGGGATCTGCGGGATCATAGCGCAATACCTGCTGCCACAGCGCATACGCGGTTGGGGCAGCATCCATCGGAGTGCCCGGATGTCCCGATTTTGCCTTCTGAACCGCATCGACCGCCAGCATGCGAATAGTATTGATCGCCAGTTGGTCCATTCCGGTCTGCTGCTGCATCTCGTCCATCCTGTCCACCCGATCGCGCGACCCCAGGTTAGGCGGCGGGATGCGCTCGCGCAATGAGCGGGGCACCGCGCCGATTTATTTCATAGATATTGAACGATCGATACGCCCATAAGGATTGCGGAACGACAGCCTCCGCGGCAATCAGCCCAGCAGCCGGCCAATGACACGCGCGGTATAGTCGACCACGGGAATGATCCGCCCGTAATTGATCCGCGTCGGCCCGATCACCCCTATCGCGCCCAGAATACGGCCTGTCTCATTGCGCGCCGGCGCGACGATCATGGAGATGCCAGTGGTGCCGAACAGTCCGCTTTCCGAGCCGATGAAAATCCTCACCCCGTCCGACTGCTCGGCCAGGTCCAGCAGGCGCAGCATCGTTTCCTGTGTTTCCAGCCGTTCGAACAGTGCCTGGATCGCGGCCAGCCGCTCGATCTGGGTAATGTCCGACAGCAGTCGCCCTTGCCCGCGCACAATCAGGCTGCCGCCGCGTCCTTCAGAGCTCCAGGTGGCCAGGCCCGTCTCGACGATCCGGGCCGACAGCTCATCCAGTTCCGTGCGGTTGGCGGCCATCTCGTCGCTGACGATCCGCCGGAGATCCCCGAGCGGACGACCGGCAATGCGCGCATTCAGATAGTTTCCAGCCTGTTGCAGCGCCGACGGGGGAATGCCGGGCGGCGTGTCGATCACCCGGTTCTCCACGTGCCCATCCGCCCCGACCAGAACCACCAGCGCGCGGCCGGAACCAAGCGGGACAAACTCGATATGCTTGAGCGGCCCCTCTGTCTTCGGGGCCAGCACCACCCCGGCCGCGGCGGACAGCCCGGACAGCATGGAACTGGCGTCTGCCAGCGTGTCCTCCAGGCTGCGCCCTGAAGCCGCGAGCGAAGCCGAAATAGCCGCACGTTCATCCTCGCTCAAATCGCCGAACTGCAGCAGCCCATCGACGAACAGGCGCAGACCCTGGTCGGTCGGCAGACGGCCGGCAGAAGTGTGCGGCGCGAACAGCAGTCCGGCCTCGGTCAGGTCGGCCATCACGTTGCGGATCGTCGCCGGCGACACGTTGATGGGGAGGCGACGGGACAATGTGCGGCTACCCACCGGCTCTCCGGTTTCGACGTACTGCTCGACGATTTCCCGCAGCACCGCCGCTGAACGCGCATCGAGTCCGGGCGGCAGGGCAGCCGGACGCGCAGGGCGGAACTGATTATTGACCGGGACGTCCATGGGAGCCTCCTCGTGTCCTGCCCCCGAAATTCGTCGCGCTTGTGACGAACGGAGGGGAGGGACACTAGCATGGAAAGCTAGGTAGCGGTACGCCATTGGTCAAACCGCGATTGGCCGGGGTGACAGGGCGGCGCAGTTCTGGTCTTGCTGATCCGACCCTGACACAGGAGCTGCCCAATGCGTCCCTCCGGCCGTGCCGCCGATGAATTGCGTCCCTTCTCGATCGCGCCTGGCTTTGCCCGCCACGCTGAGGGGTCGTGCCTGATCCGCATGGGCAACACCGAGGTGCTGTGCGCGGCCAGCGCCGAGGGCCGGGTGCCACCCTTTTTGCGCGGCTCCGGCCAAGGCTGGGTGACGGCGGAATATGGCATGTTGCCGCGCGCCACCCACACGCGCGGCGAGCGGGAGGCAGCGCGGGGCAAGCAATCCGGCCGCACGCAGGAGATCCAACGCCTGATCGGGCGTAGTCTGCGGGCTGTCGTGAACCGGCCGGCAATGGGAGAGATGACCATCACGCTGGATTGTGACGTGCTGAATGCCGACGGTGGCACGCGCTGCGCCGCAATCACCGGCGCCTGGATCGCGCTCAGCCTGGCGTTCCGTCACCTGCGCAAGATGAACGTGCTGAAAGCCGATCCACTGGTCGGTCAGGTGGCGGCCGTGTCGTGCGGGATCGCCGGCGGCCAGGCGGTGCTCGACCTCGACTATGACGAAGACTCATCGGCCGAGGCCGACGCCAATTTCGTCCTGACCGCCGCCGGCGGCATCGTCGAGGTGCAGGCCACGGCGGAGCGGGCGCCGTTTTCCGAATCGCAGCTTCAGGCGTTGCTGTCGCTGGCGCGGGCTGGCACCGCGACGTTGTTCGCAAAGCAGTTGGAAGCGGCAGGAGCCGCGTAATGGCGCGCCGTCTGCCAAGCGGGGCTCGGCTGGTGCTGGCTACCCACAATCCCGGCAAGCTGACGGAACTCCGTGCGTTGTTGCACCCGTTCGACCTGCTTCCGGTGTCCGCGGCCGAACTCGGCCTTATGGAGCCGGCCGAGGATGCGCCGGATTTTGCCGGCAACGCACAGCTCAAGGCGCTCGCCGCCGCCCGCGCGAGCGGGGTGCCAGCACTGGCGGACGACTCTGGCTTCTCGGTTGCCGCCCTGCACGGGGCGCCGGGCGTATATTCGGCACGCTGGGCCGGGCCCAACAAGGATTTCGCGGCTGCCATGACCCGGGTGAACCGGCAGATGGGTGATGCGGGTGACCGGCGTGCCTGGTTCACCGCAGCCCTGTGCCTGGGGTGGCCGGACGGGCATACGGACACGTTTCTCGGCCGGGTGGATGGCATCGCCGTCTGGCCGCCGCGCGGCGACAAAGGGTTCGGATATGATCCGATCTTCGTGCCGGCCGGCGCGGACCGCACGTTCGGGGAAATGAACCCCGACGAGAAACACGCGCTCAGCCATCGAGCGCGGGCATTTGTCCAGCTCTGTGCGGCGAGCCTCGATTAAGGCTTTCGGGAAAGCGAAAGCACGGGACGGAGTGCATCCGGCAATCTCGGTGCCCACTTGCGACGAGATACTCGGAAGGAGGGGCGAATGGCCGTCATTGCCAGAGCTAGAACCAACGAACCGGCGCCCGAAGTTGCTGCGCGAATTGCTGGACTGGACTGGCCCGCGCTGAGCCGCGAACTGGATGAGTTCGGCTGCGCCAGGACAGGTCCGCTACTCAGCCCGGCCGAATGCATCGCGCTGGCGGGGCAATACGGATCCGACGAATTGTTCCGCAGCCGCGTTGTCATGGCGCGCCACGGGTTCGGGCGAGGCGAATACAAATACTATGCCTATCCGCTTCCGCAGCCGATCCAGTCGTTGCGCGAGGGGCTGTACGCCCGACTGGCGCCAGTGGCCAACCGATGGCAGGCGGCCCTCGGCGCCACACACGGATTCCCACCTGAGCACAGCGCCTATATCGAGCAGTGCCACGCGGCCGGACAGACGCGCCCCACGCCACTGCTTCTCCAATACGGTACTGGCGACTACAATTGCCTGCATCAGGACCTGTACGGTGATCTGTTCTTTCCGCTGCAGGTGGCATTCTTGCTCAGCTCTCCTGGACAGGACTTCACCGGCGGCGAATTCGTGCTGGTCGAGCAGCGTCCGCGCATGCAATCGCGCGCCGAGGTCGTCTCTCTCATGCAAGGAGAGGGCGTCATCTTCGCGGTGAATCATCGCCCGGTGCAGGGGACGCGCGGCCACTATCGCGTGGCCATGCGGCACGGGGTCAGCCGGCTGCGCTCCGGGCGGCGCCTGACGCTCGGCGTCATCTTCCACGACGCGCGATGAGTGGTGATTTGCTTAGCTCGCTTGCCGCTCCGGCAACGCGCGAACAGCTTGATGCCGGGGCAGTCCTGTTGCATGGCTTTGCGCGGGAT
>DATDIC010000617.1:0-13879 GCA_036521275.1 Acetobacteraceae bacterium | reverse complement strand
CGCCGAGCAGCAAGACGCCGTTGACAATCAGGAAAGTGGCAGCAACGACCGGGTCACCGAACAACCGGCGAAAAAAATGCTCCAGGAGTCCGCCGACGATAACCGCCGGTATGGTCGCCACCACGATCAAGCCGAATACCCTGCGGCTCTCTTGAACCTGGTGCGGTTGGTCGAGACCCAGCACCCCTATCGCCAATGTCCACCAATCCCGCCAGAAATACAGCAGCAGCGCCGCTGCCGTCCCGAGATGCAGCATCACCAGAAAGGGCAGGAACGAAGGATCGCGCTGGTCGATCTGCCAGTGGGCGAGCGCTGGAACAACCACCGCGTGGCCCAGGCTGCTGACCGGGAACAGCTCGGTGGCACCCTGCAGCAATGCGATCAGGATCGATTGGATCGTATTCATGGGCAGTTTTCCTCGCGCAGCTCCGGGATTCGAGGCAACCGCTCAGTCATTCAAAGGGTATCTCGCCATCAGCCGCTTCTGCCGGCGCCACAGCCGGAATGTTTCGCGGATCCGGGGCGGACGATAGCCGCGAGCCCGATTCGCCGCTCCGATCGCATAGGCGTGACCATAATGAAAGAATTGTGCCCGCCAAGCGTCGGTCAGCCGGGTCGCCGGATCCCAGACATGGGTCGCCTCGGACCCGGCCCCGTTGATCTCGATAATCCGGAACCCTTCGCCCTGCGACAGGGCAGCGAGGGAGGCGAAGCGCACATCGATTCGACCAAAATGAAATTCCGGCATGCTGCGGGCGATCTGCTCGAAACAGGCGGTAAGCTCCGGCGTCGCGTGGCTGCTGCCGTCGCGGAAGATTGATCCCTTGCAATGGTTCCCGACGAACACGAGGCGGACCCGCTCGCCTTGCGGTGGAACCTCGTGCAGCCGATGCTGCAGGCGCGGCAGGTAGAGGTGTGGAAGCCGACCGGCGCGCGGATCGGCGGCGATCAGTTGGCGCAACGAGGAACGCCCATCCCCGGTGACACACGGAGCATATTTCAGAGTGATAGAGGTGATTCGGCCTGCCGGCTCGTCGGGGTGGCGGATATAGAAGATGCCAGCCTCCCCCTCGTCCGCCAGGTATTCCTGCAGAAGCAGCCGCTCACCGCGCGGAAAAGCGGCAAGATAGCGGTAGAGGGCAGCCGGGTTGGCGATCAGCCTCACTCCGCTGCCGTTGCAGCCGATATCGGGTTTGGCGACGACCGGATAGTCCAGCCCCGCCGTTGCCAGTTCCTGCTCGGCCTCCGCCAGATCGGCGCGGACATCCCAAGCGTGGGTTGTCAGGCTGGTATAGCGCGCCAGCAGGGGGCGGACGTCGTCGCCGACCTGATCCAGGATGGAAATTTTGGATTCTCCACAAAGGCCGCCTGCCGCGATGAGCGGGTTGGCCGCGGTCAGCCCCAGCGGCGAGCGGTATCGAATGGCCAGCGCTACGCAGTGTGCGATGACAGGGGCGTAGAACAACCACCCTGGCCAGAATTCGAAAAAGGAGGTCGGATTTACCGGTGGCCGGGCAGACTGGGCCAGGCGGAGGGCGACGTCGAGCTTCATTCCTGATGCGCGTCCTTCCAGAGCCAGGTGGCGAATCGTCCGGCAAGAGCCAGGAACAGGATCATTGCTCCGGCGCCGGCCCATCGCCAGACACCGAAATGCGCCATCAACTCGTCGCCGATCTTCATTGATATGGCGAACAAGCCGGAGGTCCAGATCGCTGTCGCCGCCATGCTGGCGAGGATGAATTTTCGGAAGCTGGCGCCGAGATAACCACAGGTTGTATATACCGGTAATCGCACACCCGGTAAAAATCGGCTGATCAGCACGATGCTGAACACGCGCCCACGTATCCATGCCGGCACTGTTGCAGTGCGCTGGGGCGGCAAAGCCCGCCGCACCCAGGGAATAAGGGCGGCGAGACGCCCAAGCCCGTACAGGCCAGCATCCCCCAAAACGATACCCACGTACAATGAGCCCAGCGCCACAGGGATCGAAAGATCACCCGCTGCGGACTGCATCGCGGCGAGGATGGTTGCGGCGTCCTCCAGGATGAACGTCGCGACGATGATCGCGCCGGCCTGTAGCGCCGGGTGATGTCCCGCATACTGAAGAAGCGAGGCGACGGAGACGCCGAACATGGTTTGCTGCCCGCCGGCCCCTCAGCCCGTTTGGGTTGCCCGGCAATCCGGCCGGCATCAGCGCAAAATAGGGTTGGACGCCGCGATAGGCCATAGCCAATCGGTGAGCAAGCGGCATTGTGGCTCACGCGGCGGCTTGAAAGAGGCATCCCAGGGGCGGGAGCTTCGGGTCTTCTGGATGGTGGTCCGCCTGTGCAGCACCGTGGTCCGAGTTGGCGTCAGGGCATCGCCCGTGGCATCTCTTCCCAGTAGTGGTGCGCGTAATGCAGCCGGCACGCGGCTTTCAGTGCCTCTTCGGTCATCGCGCCCTCACGCCCTGGCGCCATCGTGGACATGTCCAGTGGTGGTGCTCCTTCGGTAATCCACGCGGCCACCACCTCGCCGATCGCCGGCGAAATAGACAGGCCGCCTACGCAACACCCGCCGGCCACGTAGAGTCCCTGAACGCCGGGTGCGGGGCCCACCGTATGCTCTCCGTCCGCGGTCATTGTCGGCAACCCGCCTCGATGAACCCGCAACTTTATCGTCTCCGGAACCTGCTGAAACACCGGCAATTGCTCGCGCACGCTGTCTGCCAGCCGTCGCAGCACGCCGAGGTCGAGTTCCAGATCCGCAATATCGAACCGCGCCGGCAACGCACCCGGATCGTACTGAAGCGGCTCCGCCTCGTAGCCGCCCAGCATCAACCCGCCCTCATCCGGACGTACATACACATTCGCGTCGATAATTCGGGTGATCGGCTGTAGTGGCTGCACCCCGTCGATCGGCTCGGTGATCATCAACTGGTGCCGCGTCGGCACCACGCGCACGCCCACCCCACTCAGCGCAGCCACCGCGCGCAGCCACGCCCCGGCGGCATCCACCACCGTCTCGCACCTTATCGTCCCGCGTTCCGTTTCAACGCCAACCACCGCGCCATTGCGCACCGCGATCCCGGTGGCGAGCGTGTGTGGGAGCATCGTCGTACCTAGCCGCTCCGCCGCCCTGACATACCCGTTCGGAATTTGCGATGGCTCGAGGTACACATCGGTAGGGGAGATATTCACTGCCAGGATACCCTTGGTCTCCAGAAACGGATTCATCCGTTTCGCCTCGGCGGGTGAGATCTCCTCCAGCCCGGTTCCGAACCGCTGCCCTCGTGCCCGCTCTCTGCGAAGCTGCTCCACATGTTCAGGTGTTCGCGCGATTTTCAGCGCGCCGGGCTGGTAGAAAACGATCTTCTCCCCGGTTTCCTGCTCGAACGCCTCGATCTTGCGTACCGCGCGCTGTGCCAGCCGCGTCATCAGGTCCGTCCCACGCGCCTGTGAGCTCAACCCCGCCGCGCGTGGCGAGGTCTGCGACCCGAGCGCGTGCTTATCGACCAGTGCCACCTGCTTTCCGGTATGTGCCAGGTGAAAGGCGATGCTCGCCCCCAACGCTCCCGACCCGATCACAACGCACTCCGCCGCTTCAATCATCGATTCCCTTTCCTTTCACCTCGCCCCTGATTTTCGGCTAATCGGGAACGCAGCAGGAATTGCACGCTTTCAGGTACTCACTGCTGACGATGTGACAGAAATGCTGGTCCGGCACGAACGAGGTCAAGCATTCCTCAGCCATTTGCGGTAATGGAATCATAGATCAGCCGTGCCGTCACAATATCCTCCACTGCGATCCCTACCGACTTGAACACCGTGGTTGCCGAACGCGGAACCACCTTCGAACCGGCAAACATTTCCCCTGCCTCGGCAAATATAGGAGCCTTCGAAAAGATCACGTCACCTGCTTCCTTGAGCACGGCTTCGCGAGAGTCCACAATCAGGGTTTTGTGCATGGCGGCGTCGTCCAGTTCTCGCCACGTTGGACGCGGAGAGCCGATTGCATTGACGTGGGCCCCTTGTTTCAGCCAATCACCCTGCAAGAACGGCTGTAGCGAGTTTGTGGCCGTCACGACCACATCCGCACCCCGCACGGCATCCTCGAGATCCATGACCTTGGCGCCGTGCTGTGCCGCGAAATGCTGCGCATGATCCCGTGTCCGACTCCAAACTCTTACTTCGTCGAATTGGCAGACATGACCCAGGGCAACCAAATGTGCCTGCGCCTGAACGCCACTCCCCAACAAAGCCAGTATCCTGCTGTTATCCGGCGCAAGATATTTTGTGACCGCCGCCGAGACAGCGGCTGTCCGCATTTCCGTTATGAGACGCCCATCCAGGAATGCCAAGGGTCGCCCCGTCTCTGGTTCGAACAGCATGATCAATCCGAGATGCGTAGGCATTCCAGTGCCGGCGTTCTTCGGGAAGAAGCACACGAGCTTG
Source organism: Acetobacteraceae bacterium (assembly GCA_036521275.1). GTDB lineage: Bacteria > Pseudomonadota > Alphaproteobacteria > Acetobacterales > Acetobacteraceae > DATDIC01. Next base: position 9,446 of record DATDIC010000617.1, on the reverse strand, counting down.
GCCCCCATCCCCGTTTCGGCCACTGCAGGCATGATGCCCAGAAATCGCTTTCCTTCCTCGATCGTGAGCATATTGCGCACCGGTTGGATGACCCGGCCGGCAGAGAAATCTGACAGCGCCCGCTCCATCGCGGGTATGAGTTGCTCGTACTTCAGGACTTTGGCAATGTCGGCCTCGGATAGAGTGAGGGTCATTGAGACAATCCTCTATATGCACCGAAAGCTCTGGAAGCTGGGCCGCCTTTGCATGGTTGCGGGGCGTGCTTTAGAAACCTCCGGCAACGTTTCCCTTTCGTTGAAGCCAGCACCTTGCGCTGTTTCGCTCCGTTCTGGCGGTGGTCGGTTGCGAGCCGGGGTGTAGCACGGCTTGCGATCGATTACCCTCCTTATCCCGCCGCACGTCCGCGACCCAGACGCAGTTCCAGGTAGCGCGCTCCCTTCGCCAGGGGGTACGCGATTACCAGGTACATTCCGCCCACCAGCAAATATAGCTGCATGGGTTCGAAATATTCGCTGCTGAGATCGCGTGCTCTCAGCATCAGCTCCGGGGCCGAGATCAGCGACGCCACCGACGTGTCTTTAAGCAACGATACTGCATAATTCGCCATAGGTGGCACGATGACCCGGAGCGCCTGCGGCAGGATGATGCTGCGCATTGCCTGCGCGTGCGTCATGCCGATCGCCAGCGCCGCTTCCCGCTGACCCGAATGGATTGCCCGAATGCCCGCCCGGTACACCTCCGCGAGGTATGCCGCGTAGTTCATTCCCAGCCCAACAACCGCGGCGGTGAACGCCGATAGCACGAAGCCCGCTGATGCCAGGCCGAAATAGATCAGGAACAACTGGGTGAGCGCCGGGGTGCCGCGGATCAGCTCGATATACCATCCAGCGGCCGCCGCCAGAGTCCGCCGGCGCGAAATGCGCGCCAATGCCAACAACAATCCCGCCGCGACCGCCACGGCGTAGGCAAGTGCGGTCATTTTCAGCGTGCCGCCCGCTGCCACCAGAAGCTGGGGCAGCCAATCCCGCAGGTCCTCGCCGATCACGCCGGGCGCTCCCGGGCGGTCTGCCGTTCCAGCCGCCGCACCAGGTGGGCCAGCGGCAGGCTCATTGCCAGATACAGCACCGCCACCATCAAATAGATCTGGGTGCTGAGATAGGTCTGATCGACCAGCATATGGGCCCGGAATGTCAGCTCCGGGGCCGCGACCGAAGACGCCACCGAGGTATCCTTCAGCAGTCCGATCACGAAATTGCCGAGCGGCGGCAGGATCACCCGCATAGCCTGCGGCAGCACGATGACACGTGTCGCCTGCATCCGCGTCATCCCGATCGACAGCGCCGCCTCGGTCTGTCCGCGATGCACCGCCTCGATTCCAGCGCGGAACACCTCCGTCAGGTAAGCCCCGCCATTAATTCCGAAGCCGATGATCGCCGCCGGTACCGGCGATAGTTTCACCCCTATCTCCGCCAGCCCAAAATAGATGATAAAAAGCTGCGTCAGCACTGGGACCGCGCGGAACACGTCCACATAGAGCGTGCCAGCCGCGCGCAGCACGCCGAACCGCGAGGTCCGAAACAGGGCGCCGCCAAGCCCCAGCACCACCGACAGCGCGAAGCCGCCGAGCGTGACGATGATGGTGATCTTCACGCCCAGCAGGAGCGTATCCAGCAGGTAAGGAAACTGCGCCGCCGTGCGTACCCAAGGGCCGTTCATGCGGTTGCCGGGAACACCTGCCGCTCGATCACCGCGCGCAGGAATTCGCGCGTGCGCGCGTGCGAGGGGGCGCGGAATATCGACTTTGGCGGTCCCTGTTCCAGGATCCGTCCGTCATCCATGAACACCACGCGGTCGGACACATCCTCCGCGAACTGCATTTCATGGCTGACGATGATCATCGTCATGCCCTCGACCGCGAGTTGGCGCATGACCGTCAGCACCTCGCCCACCAACTCGGGATCCAGCGACGATGTTGGCTCATCGAACAGCATAAGGATCGGGCGCATCGCCAGCGCGCGGGCAATCGCCACCCGCTGCTGCTGACCGCCGGACAGCATTTCGGGATAGACGTCACGCTTATGTGCCAGCCCGACCTTTTCCAGCAGCGCCATCGCCTGCCGGCGCGCCTCGTCCGCTGATTGGCGCAGCACCTTGATGGGGCCCACAGCCACGTTGTCCAGCGCCGTCAGATGCGGGAACAAGTTGAACCGCTGGAACACCATGCCGATCCGTGCCCGCATCCGTGCCAGTTCGCGGTCCCGCATGTCGGTGCGACGTCCTTTGAAGTGCCGCTCGCCGATCGGCTGCCCCTCGATCAGCACCTGCCCGCTGCTCGGCCGCTCCAGCCAGTTGACGCAGCGGAGCAGCGTCGTCTTCCCTGACCCCGAGGGGCCGATGATCGAAACCTTTTCCCCCGCCGCAATGGTCAGATCGATACCCTTGAGAACTTCGAGCGCCCCGAAGCGCTTGTGCAGATCGACAATCCGCACAAGCTCCCGCTGGCTGTCCGGTCTGTCGCAGCTCACGCGAACAGCGAGGAGAAATCCTTTGCAGTATGTCCGCCGGCGCCGATCGGATTGTCATTGGCATCGCGATCGACCCCGATGCGCGGGTTCGGCTGCGGCGGCACCAAATAATCCGGGTTGCCCACGCCATACTTCGCCATCAGCTTGGCATTGAGCCCGGTCTTCCACAGCCACTTCACCCCGGCATTCACCGCATCGAACAGATCGGGATTGTTCTGGTTGAGCCCCATGACGGTGTGCTGCTTGCTGGTGAGCTGTGGAAACGCGTCGTCATGCACCACCGGGATCTGCTTCAGGCCCCAGCCGGGGTTTTGCAGGATCATGTAATCCACCGTCGGCGCATCCAGTATGGCGAAATCGAGCCGCCCGGCCGAAACGTCGCGGATGCAGGAATCCGAGGTATCGTAGAGTTTAACGTCGGTGGTCCCCGGCACCTTCTTCATCTCCGGCACGATGGTGAAGCCGGTCACCGTTCCTATGCTGCGGCCCTTCATGTCCGCGATCGTCACTTTATCCAACGGCACGTCCTTTTTCATCGTTGCAAACGTACCGGCGTAATAGATCGCGTCGGTCACCAGCATCACCTTCGCCCGCACCGGTGTCCAGCCCATGTTGCCTAGCATCACGTCGGCTCGTCCGCTGCGGATGCTTTCGATCGTGGCTGACCATTCCATCAAGGATGGTGTGACGCTGAGGCCCAGCTTCTGGGCGATAGCCGCGATCATCTCCCCATCCGTGCCGATCAGCTTGCCATCCTTGATGCTGGTCATCGGCATGTCGCCGTTGATGGCGATGGTCAGCGTTCCCGGGCTGACCGTCTTGAAGCTGGGGGCTGCGCTGGCGTGACGCAGCCGAACGGCTCCAACCGCAGCCACGGTAGAAACGGTCTGCAAAAGGAGACCACGGCGGCCAATCGTGTTGAACATTTCCTACCCCATGCGGTTATAGCGTTCGCTTTCCCGTCGCTATCAAGGCGCAACCCGAACTTCCTGGCAAGTAGCCCCAAAGCCTCAACTGTGCTGCTTTACGCCAGTAAAGTAGCTCACCCAGCGCAGTCCATCCTTGTTGGAGACCAGCAGAGGAAGATAGGCTTGATGGGTGCTACGAGCTTTATCGATGAGCGAATCCAGTGCGTCCGGTGTATTCACCGGCGTTCCTCCGGCATTCACGATCACATCGCCTGGCCGGATGCCTTGCTCACCCGGTTCGGACTCGGTTGCAACGGCTTCAACGAGTACGCCATCGACCGATGGGGGAATACCGAATTGATGTCGCGCCGTGTCAGAGATCGCCACGACCTTCAGGGACGTATCCGGCACCGAGGCCATCGCGGCCATCGCCGGCGGCGCCATCGCCGCTTCGACGGGCGAGGTCATGTTGGGCCATTCGATCGGCGCGATTGACACAGGTTCTCGCTTGCGGTCGCGCCAGACGGTCAGCTCGACCGCGCTGCCGATATCCAGCAAAGCGATGTCCCGGATCAGCGCGCGCGTATCGGAGATCGGTTGGCCGCCGACTGCCAGGATAACGTCTCCGGGAAGCAGGCCGGCCGCGCGGGCTGGGCCGTTTGCATCGACTGCGGTCACCACTGCGCCGCCCGGTCGCGGGACGCCGAACCCCTTGGCTACCTCGGGACTGACATCCTGTACGCTGACACCGATCCAGCCAGGCTGCGGCAATGTCGGGTCGAGCAAATGGCGCACGATGAAATCGGCATCATTCGCCGGAATCGCGTAGCCGATGCCGATATAGCCACCTCCGGTTTGCGTATAGAGCGCGGTATCCACCCCAACGACATCACCATTCAGCGTGATCAGCGGCCCTCCCGAGTTGCCTGGATTGATCGCTGCGTCGGTCTGGATATCGTCATCGAACGGCGTCTGATTGAGGTTGCGGTTGAGGCCACTGATAATCCCGGAACTGACCGACAGGCCGAGCCCGTAAGGATTGCCGATCGCCAGCACCGGATCGCCGATGCGGGCGCCGGAACTGTCGGCGAACTTGAGCGCCGGCAGCGGATGGTCGACATCCACCTTGAGCACCGCAAGGTCGGCAATGTTGGCCGCCCCGATGAGCCGGGCCCGTACCTGGCTGCCATCACCGAACACCGCGGTGATCTCGACCGCGCCCTGGATCACATGGCGGTTGGTGATTATGATTCCGGACGGATCAATGATGAAGCCGGAGCCGAAGAACCGCTCGCGCTTGGCCGCCATCTGCCCATCGGCAGGCTGCGTTCCGGTGATCTTGACGACCGACAGGCTGACCACCGCCGGCAGCACATGCTCCAGCAGGTCCGCGTACCCCTCCGTGCAGCATGGCGCGGCGGACGCCCCACCGCCGATCACGGTGAGGCTCGCGGCAAGCACAAGGCTTGGAAGCAGGCGCCGACCCATCAGGATACTCCGTGGCTGAAAGGGGATATTCGCGGTTCACGTCTGCCGGGACTGGCGGGCCTCGACCAGCAGGCAAAGGATCTCGAACAGGATCGAGGCGCCATTGAAGGCGGTGATACTGCCGGTATCGAACGGCGGCGCAACCTCCACCAGATCACCCCCAATGAAATCAATCCCGCGCAGGTTGCGCAGCAGGCGCAACGCCTCTCGTACGCTGATACCGCCGGCCTCTGGCGTACCCGTGCCCGGGGCCTGCGACGGATCGAGGCTGTCGATATCGTACGTCAGGTACACCGGCCCCCGCCCGACGACGCGGTGCGCTTCCTCGGCGGCGTATTGCCAGCCTTTGTCCTGGAACTCGTCCATCGGCAGCACGCGCATGCCGCTCCGCTTGCTGAACCCCCACATGTCCGGATCATTGGTAGTGCCGCGGATGCCGATCTGGATCACCCGCTTCGGGTCCAGCAGCCCTTCGTCCACCGCCCTGCGAAACGGCGCTCCGTGGTGGAAGCGCGACCCCAGGTAATCGTCGCCCGTATCGCAATGCGCGTCGATATGGATCATCCCGACCGGGCCGCTCGCCGCCACCGCCCGCAGGATTGGCAGGCTGATCGAATGATCGCCGCCCACCGACAGCGGCACCACATTCCCGGCGACGACGGTGCGATAGAACCCGACAATCTCCGCCAGCGCGCCTTCCAGCGTGAACGGCTGCTCGATCCAGCAATCGCCAAGATCGCGCACGCGCGTCGCCTCGAACGGACGCACCCCGGTGGCGCTATTGATCCGGCGCAGCAGCGAGCTTTGGTCCCGCACCGCGCGAGGACCGTGCCGCGTGCCGGTGCGGTTGGTCACCCCACCATCGAACGGCACACCGATTATCCCGATATCGACCTCGTCCAGCGCCTCGGCGAACGGCGCGCGAAAGAAGCTGGCGATCCCGGCATAGCGGGGACGCGCCTGTGGATCGGTCATGTCCGTGTATTTCTGCGGCTGCTTGATCATCCGGTTACCTCCCGCTCGTGGCTGCACGCACTGGCCGGCAGCGTACTACGGGTCAACTGGAATCACGACTCCACCGGATGCCACCCGTTACAACCAAATCGGCGCTCAGCGGGCGGGTGTCCGTTCCCTGATAAGGTCGGCGACATGATCGATGCACAGTTTGGGAACGATCAGGCCGAAGGCCATTGCGAGCAGGATCAGGAACGCCGTGCCGCCGTCGGCGATGGTTCCGGTTAGCAGTGCAGGCGGCGTCCGTTCTCCCAGCCCGACCAGTGCGACCAGGCCTCCGGCCATCCGGAACAGAAAAACGCCGGGAATCAACGATACCACGGACGCGAAGGCGAGCGCGGCAAACGGCAGGCGCAGCCGGTCGGCGATCGGCGCGGTAATGGCGCCCACCAGGAGACAGGCACCGAGCGCACCGATCTCGATGCTCGCTCCGGCGACTGACATCAGTCCCCAGCGCGCGGCGTGTGCAAGCATCCCGATCAGCATGGGAATCGGCAGCGTGCGCCACGGCATGGCAAAGAATGTCCCATACGCCGCGACGGCAATTCCCGCCGCGATGACATCGTACCCCAGCGGTATCGGAAACGACGGCCCGAAAACCGGCAAGCTCGTGCCACCCAGAAAAAGCCCCGTCAGCAGCCCTGTACAGATCATCAGGATGATCAGGCCCGCAAAGCCGATCCTCGCCGCGCCCAGCGAAATACGCGCGTGGGCACAATCGAGCGTGCCGTTGAGCAGGTGCGGGCCGGGCACCAGCACCATACAGGGACAGACTGCCACGAGATGAAGCACGCTGCTCAGATGCAGACGAACCGCAATCGCCCCGACCACGCCGGCAAGCAGCGCGGCACTAAACGGCTGGATCAGCAAATTGCGGCTGATGCCACCGAGCCAGCGTCGCAGGCACCCGCCGGCGCTGGCACTGAGCGCTATGAGCACAAGGGTCCACAAATGGGTGGCGCCGAAGATCACCCCAAGTCCCGCGGCTCCCGCCCCTGCCAGCACGGCGAATCGCGCCACGGAGACGGGCGGTAACGCCCTGATCGCATCCAGTTTCGACGACACCGCCTCGGCCGGCAGGCGCAAGCTGCATACTTCGTCGATCAGCGCCAGGATGGCGGTCACTTTCCTCATATCGACGCCCGCCGGAACGGCCCCGACAATTGCGTCATTCGCGCTGCCGCGCTCGTTGATGCGGATCGTCAACTCACCCCAGCGAACGAAGAATTCCGCATCGAAGCCAAGGGTGCGGGCAATCCGTTCCGACTCGCGTTCGAGGCGCTCGGTGGTCTCGCCGTTGACGAACAGCAGGGTGGCCACCTGTGTCGTCAGGTCGAGTACAGCGGCCGGGGGGAGGGATCTCGCCGGGAGGGACTTGGACTCGCTCAAGCCTTCAGCGCTTCCGTATCGCTGATGCCGACGGTCGCCTCATTGGCGACGCCTATGGCCGCCGCAGGGCGGCGCCGTCGTTCCGCGCTTTTGCTGGCGGGTTCCTCGCCGGCGGAGGTTGGGCGGCGCGCGCTTTGGCAGCGGTGACCGTCACGGAATCGCGGCGCAACCGATTCTCCCCAAGGAACAACAGAATAGGCGCCGCAATGAAGATGGAAGACGACGTCCCCACCACAATTCCGAACAGCATCACCCAGGCGAAATCGGAAATCGACCGTGGCCCGAACAGCGCCAGCGGCAGGGCGGCCAGGAACAGCGTCATGGAGGTGCCCAGTGTCCGGCTCAACGTCTCGTTGATCGACAGATCGATCAGGTCTCGCAGCGGCAAGGTTTTGTATTTGCGCAAGTTCTCCCGCACCCGATCATACACCACCACCTTGTCGTTGGTGGAATAGCCCAGAATGGTCAGGATCGCCGCCACCATAACAAGATCGAAATCGAACCGCGTGATCACCAGAAACCCGACCGCCTTGGTGATGTCCAGCACCAATGTCACCACTGCGCCGACCGCGAACTCCCATTCAAAACGGAACCAGATATAGACCAGAATCATCGCCAGGCTGACCACCAGCGCCAGGATGCCGTTGCGCAGCAGCTCCGCCGATACCGAGGCGCCGATGGCATCGGTGCGCAGCAGCTTCGACCCCGGCACCGCCTTGTCCAGGGCCGCGCGTACCCGGTTCACCGTCGCATCGGTGGATTGCGCTGAGGCCTGCGCCCCGATCCGGATCAGCACCTCGTCCGGTGCGCCGAAACGCTGCACGCCTTGCTGCGGGATGTTCTCCGCCGCCAGCGCCTCGCGGATCTTGCCGAAATCGGCCGGCCCCGGCGTACGCACCTCCATGACGATGCCGCCGGAGAAGTCGATCCCCAGATGCAGGCCGGGATGGAAGAACAGGATGATCGACGCGGTGGACAGCACCGCCGATACGATCAGCCCCATGAACCGGCCGCGCATGAAATGGATGCGCGTCCCATCGGGAACCAGCCGGAAATGCGGACGCAGGAGGGAGCTCAGGAACATCGCGATCAGACCGGCAACAGCCGCGGGCGCGTGCTGATATACCAGCGCGACACCAGCAGGCGGGTGAGGCTCCAGGCGGTGAACAGGCTGGTCGCGATGCCCACCGTGATGGTCACTGCGAAGCCGCGCACCGGACCGGAGCCGAAGATAAACAGCATCACGTGCGCCAGGAACGCGGTGGCGTTGGAGTCGAAGATAGTACGATAGGCCCGCTGGAACCCGTGCTCAAGCGCCTGCAATGGCGGCCGGCCGTTGCGCTGCTCCTCACGCACCCGCTCATTGATCAGGATATTGGCGTCCACCGCCATGCCCAGCGTCAGCAATATTCCCGCCATGCCAGGCAGCGTCAGCGTCGCCTGTAGCAAGGACATGATGGCCAGCATCAGGACCAGGTTCACCACCAGGCAGATATTCGCAAACCAGCCGAGCAGGCCGTAGAAGAACCCCATGAACCCGACCACCAGCAGGAACCCGACGCCCAGCGCGATCGCCCCCGCCCGAATGGAGTCAGCCCCCAACTCCGGCCCGATGCTGTTCTGTTCCACCACAGTCAGTGGCGCCGGCAGCGCGCCTGCCCGCAGCAGGAGGGCGAGGTCGGAGGCGGATGTGGCGGTGAAATTGCCGCTGATCTGACCGCTGCCACCCAGGATCGGCTCGCGGATCACCGGTGCGCTGATCACTTTGTTATCCAGCACGATCGCGAAGCGGCGCCCGACATTGGCGCGCGTGATGTCGGCGAACCGCCTTGCCCCCACGCTGTTGAATGCGAAGTTCACCACCCATTGCCCGGTCTGCTGATCGGTCGCCGCCCGCGCGTCGGTCAGGTCGCCGCCATCCACGTCGACGCGCGTGCGTACCGCGATCCGCCGGGCCGGATCGTCCTGCATGGGCAGGAATTCGACGCCCGGCGGGGGCGTCCCCGTCGTCGTGGTCGTCGTGGTGTCGACCAGCTGGAACGTCATGTGCGCGGTCTTGCCGAGCAGCGTCTTGATGCGCTCGGGATCGCCGACGCCGGGAAGCTGGACCACGATCCGATCC
>DATDIC010000616.1:0-6674 GCA_036521275.1 Acetobacteraceae bacterium | reverse complement strand
GTCGAACCGCGCACCGGGGTAGCGGTTCCAGTACCACGTTCCGCCGACGCCGGACGCGGCGTCGAACGCCTTCACGTTCATCCCCTGCTGGCGCAGCAGATGAAGCTGGTAAAGCCCGGCGACGCCGGCGCCGATCACCGCAGCGTCGAGCTTCAGCGGCGTGGCAGCGTCGTTCGTCGTCTTTTCGACCACTGATGTCTCGGTCATCGTTTCCCCTTTCACTTTTTGCGTATCGTCGGCAACGCCGCGGACCGATGAACAGAGCGCATAATCGCTTGGGACGCCTGCACCGCAAGTTGGGCGCGGATTACGCCGGCCCGGACGATATCCCCCTCTCAAGCCGAAGTAGATGAGATGGCGGACGTCTCCGTGGCTCGCGTCGCAGGTCCGGGCTGGCGGATATCACCGGATGATGTCTCCACTGTCGGGGCGCCAACGCATACTCGCACGGATAGAACGCTCGGAACAGCGCAGAGGCATACGACGATGAACACCATGCCTTTCCCCGACGGCAGCCAGGAAGTTCTGCACGGTCTTCTCGTAGCGATGCCGAAGTTCCGCCGTGGAAGCGCTGAACGGCCGTACCGCGCCCATTCTCGCCGTTCCCGGGCAAAGTGGAGCCGTTCCGAAAAGCGGCCATTCGCTCCGATTGGCTCGTTTGCCGCGTACGGAGATCACGGGCGGCCCCGAATAAGGTTAAGAGCAGCCGGATATCCGCGAATCTGATACGGAATGGTTCTGTTACATTGGCACAGCTACGGGCCCAGGAGAAGTCCGACTGTATTTGACCTTCGACCTCAGTTGTCAGCATCCTTGCGGCCAGCTCGCCAAAACGACGACAAGGTCGCCGCAATGCCGGGAGAAACCGTCCAGGAGGTGGTGCGCCATCGCGCCATGATCACTGCGTGCACGATCGGTGCCACGGTGCTGCAGTTGCTTGACCAGACCATTGCCAACGTGGCGCTACCCTTCATGCAGGGCAGTTTCTCCGCGAGCTTCGATGAAATCAGCTGGGTCCTGACCTCCTACATCACCGCTTCAGCGATCATGACAGCACCAGTCGGCTGGCTGGCTGCGCGCTACGGCCGCAAATCTCTCTATGTCAGCAGCATACTTGGCTTCACGATCACATCGATGCTCTGCGGCGCAGCGCAGTCGCTAGGGCAGATTGTGGTGTTTCGCGTATTGCAAGGCGCATTCGGTGCCGCTCTGGCGCCGTTGTCGCAGGCCACTCTGCTGGACATCTATCCGCCCGAGCGACGCGGCTTCGCCATGGCGATCCTGGGAATGGGGATCATGCTCGGGCCGATCATGGGGCCGACCCTCGGCGGTTGGCTGACCGAAACTTACAACTGGCGTTGGGTGTTCTACATCAATCTGCCGTTCGGCCTGCTCGCCGCCGCGGGTCTGATGATCTTTCTTCCGAGCAGCGACCGGCAGCCACGGCTGCGCTTCGATTGGCTTGGATTTGGGATCCTGGCGATTGCGATCGGTGCCATGCAGTTGATGCTGGACCGTGGCCAGGGCCAGGACTGGTTTACCTCTCGTGAGATCATCGCCGAGGCCGTGTTTGCCGGCCTGGGTTTGTACCTCGTCCTTGTGCACTTTCTGGCGGCTCCGCAACCGCTCATCCGACCGGCGCTACTCAAGGACGTCAATTTCGCGTCCGGCGTGCTGCTCATGTTCATGGTCGGCATCTTCATGGTCTCGAGCCTCGCGCTGATGACGCCGTGGCTTCAGGTATTGAGCCATTACCCTGTCGAAACCGCCGGACTGATCATGGCGCCGCGCGGGTTCGGCAGTCTTGTCACCACCATGCTGTCCGGCCGGCTCGCATCGCGGGTCGATCCTCGGGTTCTGGTGGGGATCGGACTGGTGCTGCTGACCTATACCTACTGGGTGATGACGAGCTGGACGCCGGACGTGTCGGAGCGAGAGATCATCGTCACCGTCATCATTCAGGGCGCCGCGATGGGTTTTTTGTGGACTCCGATCCAGTTGCTGGCCTTCGCTACGCTGGCACCGTCGATGCGAACCGAGGGCGCCGCGCTGTTCAGTCTGCTGCGCAACCTGGGTTCCGCGATTGGGGTCTCAGTCGCAATCACGTTGCTCGCGCGGAACACCCAGGCGATGCATGAAATGATCGGCGCGGCGGTTACCCCGTTCAATCGCGCGTTGCAGGCGGCCGGCCCGACGCAGCATTGGCTCGGCCCAACAACCCGGCATGGCGTCGTGATGCTGGACCGGATCGTTAACGAGCAGGCACAGATCGTTGCTTATGCCAACGATTATGTCCTATTGATTATAGCGACTGTGCCGGCATGGCTGCTGCTCCTGGTGGTGCGTCTGCCACGGAAAGTTATCGGCAAACCAAGCTAAGATGGCTCCCAGTTGGCGTCTCGTGTCTCTCCTGGGCTCCAGGCAGGCGTGAGGACCGAGTGCCAACGAGAACGAGGCAAAACGATGGCGGCTACGATTCGCGGAGGAGACGGAAAGATGGCACAAAAAGGTCGCGGTATTTTCATGGTGTACGTTGAGATCGACGCCCAGGACGTGCAGGAATTCAACGAGTGGTATAATAAGGAACATCTACCGGAATTGCTGTCTGTGCCGCATTCTCTCAGCGGCCCGCTACGCGGCAGTCAAGGGTGGCCCGCAGTACCTGGCATGCTATGAACTGGATAGCGTGGCGGTGATGCAGACGCCGGCATTTACCAACCGACCGCGGACGCCGTGGGGACAGAAAGTCTCGCCGTCCGTGATTGGGAAGAATTTGACACGCATTGTCGGGGAACAGATTTACCCCGACGGCATAGAAATGCCGGAGCGTAGCATGGCGCCGGTGTTGCAGATTGGCCGCTTGTCCGTTCGCGCCGAGGTCGATGCGGATTGGAACGCCTGGTACAGTGGGGAATATGTGCCAGGCTACCGCAGGGTGCCAGGAGTGACCTACGCCCGCCGCTATCGGGTTCTCGAGGGTACCAGCGGCTACAGCACGGTCTACGAATTTTCGGGTGAATCCCTAAAGTCCACAGCGTGCTCGCGGCATCGGGGAAGTTTCAGGGAGAGGGGAAGGGTCGGCGCGAGTCAACTTACCGCCGCTACGGGTGGTCGGAAGCGGACCGGCGGCTTCGGATGCGCAATGTTGAATGGCGACGCTGACACTCATCGAGGCGACCTCGTCGAGGCGAACCTGGTCCGGATGACTCATAGGCTGCGCCGCTTCGCCAATATGCGATAATAGTGTGCACCGACGTGCCAGTCGCCGTTGGTTGGTTGAACGGGCGCGGAAGCAACCGTGGGAGGAATCGACGCCAGATGAACGCCATCAAGTACTCCATCAAGTCAGGCAGGACCGTCGTCGGGACGGCCGGGGCACCGAATGTCGACGTGTCGATCCTGGCCGACGCCGGATACGACTTCCTGCTGTTCGATACCCAGCACTCCCCTTGGGAGATCAAGCAGCTGCAGCCGCCGATCCAGGCGATGCGCGGCAAGCAGGCGGCGCCGGTAGTGCGCGTCGCCGCCAACGAGGGGTATCAGATTTGCTTCGCGCTTGACGCCGGGGTGCGGGGCATCATTGCGCCGATGATCAACACCCGCGCGGAGGCGGAGGCAATGCTGCGCGCCTGCCGCTATTTTCCCCTCGGCAACCGCAGCAACGCCGGCGTGCGCGGCGAGTGGGGCGAGTTCAAGAATTACCGCGATTACATGGATACCGTGAACAACGAGCTTATCGACTACGCCATTCTTGCAGGCATCCGACGGGGGTAGAGCAAAGAGGATGAATACACGCCGATCCCATTCTGACTGTCGTCGATTGAAGGTTATATTGCCGCCCAGGCACCACTTCAGCATCAGGAGTTTCCATTAGGCGCCAAGGGGCACCATTTTATTGAGCTGGGATCAGATGGCCATGCTGACGGGCTATCGCTTTGCTGGCCTCCGGCATTTCGTAGCCGGCGCCCCAAAGCGTCTTGATCTCGGTCAGAGAACAGCGCCATCATGAAGGTCTCCTATCGCCGCGGGCATCGCTTCGCGTGAGCCTCACATGAAGAGGCGCTCGGGGTCGCGGCCCAGCCGCCGCTGGTCTTGGGCCTCACGAAAAACGAGGCGATCATGTTCGGTGTGATGCATCTCAGGCTTACTGAAGCCGCGCAGAAGGGGGCGCATGATGCCTTACTGTGTCGCGGCGGAGCGCATACCATCCCGACGATCACTCCTGCTGCGGTGGATAGCGCCCACACTGGCAAATCGTCCCGCTTACCGACTTTGTAAAGGAAGCCGTCCGCCGCGACGCGATCGCGAAGGCCGAAGCGGCCCACAGGATTGCGGCAATCCAACGAACGATCTTGACCTTTGCGCATGGCGTAAAACGGGCACCTGAAGTCTGCTAGTCGCGTCCGGTGCTTTCTCGCTCAGAGACCCCATCCACACTGCCCGATCTACCGGTCAAACGATCGCGGCACGGCGCGGCCGACGCCCACCCTGACGGTCCGGTTCACCAGGCAGGACATGCTGAACTCTGCTTCGCCGCATAACCTGCCATCTCATTCCATCAGGTGCCGTTCAGCGAGGCGTCTGCTGCCGCCAATCGTGCAGCTCTTGCTCGAGCCGCTCGATCTGTTCATCCGAGAGCCGGTTCAGATCGATCAGAGCGGGCCGCGCACCCTCGGTGGCACGGAGCAATTCGTCGAGCTTGAGCCGGATCGCGCGCGTGTCCCGATTCTGCGCGTGCTGGATCAGAAATACGACCAGGAACGTGATGATGCTGGTCCCCGTGTTGATGATCAGCTGCCAAGTGTCGGAAAACTTCATGATCGGTCCCAGACCACCCCAGATCAGGACGGTCAGGCATGCCAGCAGAAAGGCGATGGGCGTCCCCACCACGTCCGCTGACAGAAGGGCAAAGCGTTGGAACCACTTGCTCATGTGGATGGCTCCGCATAGACGTTGATGCAACGGCCGTTAGATAGCGGGTGGCATTGCGCGGTTTGCTGGGCGAAATGTCCACCGCCGGCCCGGAGGCGGCGCGCGATTGGGCGGATTCGCTGCTCAGATGCCGCGTGACACTATTATGACGCCTGAAACTACCAGCTTGCCGGCGAGTTTTCACCATCGCGCCTAGCGACCAGCACTCATCTATGTGTTGAATTTCGCCACCGCCTCCACCGCCGCATTGATCGCACTTGGGTTCTGTTTCGCGCTCGTCTGCGCCTTCGAGTTCCGCGAATGGCTTTCATGACACCGCGAACGCGGTGGCGACCGTTATTTACACCAATTCACTGAAGCCGCGCGCCGCGGTGCTGTGGTCCGGCATCATGAATTTTCTTGGCGTGCTGCTCGGCGGCATTGCTGTCGCCTACGCGCTCGTGGAACTGCTGCCGCCCGAGGTGTTGTCTCCGCCCAACGGCAGCCCCGCGGTGCCCATGCTCGTGGCGCTGTTCGCGACCGCGCTAGCTTGGAATGTATTGACCTGGTGGTTCGGCATCCCGAATTCCTCCTCTCATCGGGATCGCGGTCGGCGATACGCTGATCAACGCGCGCCACATCGGCCAGGCGGTGGACTGGGGGCAAATCTGGAATGTGCTGCGCGCCCTCGCCGTGTCGCCGATTCTGGGTCTCGTCGGCGCCGGGCTGCTTTACTTCGTCATTCGTCATCTGGTGCACGACCGGCACCTCTACGAGCCGCCGCGGGGTGATACGCCGCCGGCCTGGTGGGTGCGCGGCCTACTCATCCTGACCTGCACCAGTGTCAGCTTCTCGCATGGCACTAATGACGGGCAGAAAAGCATCGGCCTGATCATGCTCACCATCATCGGCCTGATGCCCGCCGCCTTCGCGCTCAACCCCAATGCCGCTGATCAGACCGCACGCCTGCCAGACTACGCCCGCGCCGCCACACCGCTGATTGAGAATACGGCGACGACGAGAAGCAGATCGCGCTGACCGCGGCGCGGCGGCTACAACAGGCGAAGCTGGCACAAGCTCCCGCCGCGCCTTCACATGGCGGCGGCATCGCCCTGATCGCGGACGCCGCCGCCACGACGGATAGCAGTGCCGGCCCGCAGCAAGGGCCCGCCGCAACCCAGTCGGCGGTGCGCAACGCAGTCTATCGCATCGTCTCTGAGCTGAAATTCGTGAGCGGCAATAGCGCTGCCACGCAGCAGGACAAGTCGGCGGCGGCACAGCTGCGCAACGCCATGCGCCCCCTCCGTGGAATATGCGCCCTGGTGGGTCCGCGTGCTCAGCGCCGCTTGCCTTGGCCTTGGCACGATGATCGGCTATCGCCGCATCGTCCGCACGCTGGTCGAGCGTGTCGGCCGCACCCACCTCACCCTTGCCCAAGGCGCCTCGGCGGAGCTGGTGGGCGCAGGCCTGATCGCCAGCGCCGGCTTCACCGGCCTGCCGGTGAGCACCACGCATATCATCACCTCCGGCACCGCCGGCACGATGATCGGCGCGTTCGGGGCTGAACCCGCAGATGCTGACACGCATTGCTCTAGCGTGGGTATTAACCCTGCCCGCCACGATTCTGCTCGCCGCCGGCCTGTTCTATTTCCTCGCACGCTGATGAAGTCGCGTGCGGCAGATACTGGCACGAGGAGCGACCGCAAGCGCCCGATCGGCGATACCCTTCGCAATGCTGGCGCTGCGGGGAAAGTGGGCTGTCG
>DATDIC010000615.1:0-2735 GCA_036521275.1 Acetobacteraceae bacterium | reverse complement strand
TGGCCGGCAGAACCGGTGGACCCGTTCTTCAACGTCAACACGCCGGAGGATCTGGTTGAGGCGAATTGTCTCGCCACCGTTCATCCGGGCTTGTGACGTGGTCAAAGCGCTCCTGCTTAAGAGAATTTGTGAATTTTTCTCATTTCTGTGAGGCTCGGGGGAACAGGAAGTGCCCGCCATGGCAACCATGACCGTATCCCTGCCCGATCCCATGAAGGACTGGATCGAGGCCCAGATCGGCCGCGGCGAATACGCGAGCGCCAGCGACTATGTCCGCGATCTGGTGCGCGCGACCGTGCACGGCGGGAACCGGAGCTGACGATTGACGACCTGCGTAAACTGGTGGCCGCCGCCAAGGCCAGCGGGATCAGCAGTCGCGGCGTCGATGGAATTTTTGCCGAAGCCCAGAAGGTGGCAAGGGTGCGCGGCATAATGAATGACTAGCTAGGTCGCTGCCCCAATTTCCGGTAACACCCGATGCACCGCCTGCGCCAAGGCAACGTCCAGGTGAACCGGGTTATGGAGCGTATTGGCGACCGGCGACCATAGGGTCGCATGTTTGATGAGCGCGTCAAGCGCTTCACGCGGCGCATCCGCGTCCAATTCGACCGACACGCGCACGGCTTCGAAGCCGATCGGCTTGGGGTCAATGTCGCCGGTGCCCCAGACGGCCGTGGTGTTGATGTCGGCTTCGAGCTCCAGTTGCAGCCGCCGGATCGGAATGCGTCGTGCCACGGCGTTGGCGTGGATGCCCACAGCGAGGCAGGAACCGAAGGCGGCGAGCAGCGCCTCCGAGGCGTTCGGAGCGATGTCCTCGCCCAGCAAGCCCTCCGGCTCAACTTCCATGACCGGCTGAGGTGGCAAATTTCGGATGTAGTTAAGCTGGTGGAAGCGTCCCGTCGCGACGGTGCGGCAGCGCAGTGTCCGAATCGCAGTCGGGTCAGCTTTGCCCTTGGCAATCAAGGCGTCGAGTTCGGGCTTGGCGATCGGCGTCAGAACCGAACCGGCCGCTGGGATTGGACCCTTGGTCATCTTGCATATCCTCTGGCTTGATCTTCCGCGATGTGAGGCGGTCGACCCGAATGCCTCGCGGACTACCGAGCGTGCGCGTTCACGCCTTTGTCAGATACCCATGAGATGATGGCAGCCCGATTGATTTCGTCCGCCAGGCTCTTGTAACGGGGTCTGGCCGGAGCGCCGGCATAGCAATGTATAGGCTCCTGCTCGGCGGACGAGGGAACTAATGCCGGCGAGCAGGAATGCAAAAACGCGCGGCGGCTCGCTCATGCTCGATTGGGACGATCTCCGGTTCTTCCTCGCCATCGCCAGGCACGGCAGTCTCTCGGCCGCGGCCACGGATCTGCACGTCGCCCAATCCACTGTGGGGCGCCGACTCGCGTCCCTGGAAGCGAGCCTCGGCGTGCGCCTGCTCAACCGCACGCCGGACGGCTATGTGCCGACCTTGGCCGGCCAGGACGTTCGCGAGCAGGCGGAGCGTCTGGAGGCGGAGGCGCTGTCCCTGGAGCGCAATGTCGGTGGTCGAGACACCCGCCTCGCCGGCCTCGTTCGCGTGGCCTGTGCGGAGACGGTCGCCAGTCACATTTTGGCCCCGTGTTTCGCGGCCCTGCATGTGCAGCACCCGGACATCATGATCGAGCTGACACCCAATTCCCGAGAAGTCAGCCTCTCGATGCGCGAGGCAGAGATCTCGGTACGGCTCACACGGCCGGATCAACATGACCTCGTCGTCCGTCGCATCGGCAGCCTGGCCTTCGGACTGTACGCCAGCCCTGACTATTTGGAGCGACATGGTGAGCTGGACTTCGAGGCAGGCTGCGCCGGGCATCGTCTGATCACCCAGCTCGACGACATCCAGGATGCAACGCAAACAGGTTGGTTGGCCGATCTCGCACCCCGCGCTCGAGCAGTCTTGCAGGCCAGCAGTCATGAGGCCGCGGTTGCCGCCGCGGTTCACGGTGGCGGCCTGGCTTGCCTGGCCCGCTTTCGTGCGGATCAGGAGGATGGGCTCACGCGTCTGCTCGTTCCTTCTCCGGTCCCGAGCGCCGGCATTTGGCTGGTCGTGCATCGGGACAATCGCCGCACGCCTCGAATCAGGGCGGCTTTGACCCACATCACGGAATGCGTTCGCAAGCTCGCCGACCAGTTGTACCCGGCGGACGCAAAAGAACCCGCGATGCCGGCGTGACGACAGATTTTCATCGGGGACAAACGAGATCGCCCGATCCATCCGGCCGCGGATGCCGTACCGTTCTCGGGCGTGTGGCTCTGGCGTTCGTCAACGACGACGACCTTTGGAGCGTCTCAGCTGGGGTCGCCTTCTACGCCTGGTTCGCCACCGTCTTCACCGTGGTGTTCCTGGTTTCGCTCTACGGGCTAGGGGCGGATGCCGGGACGGTTCGCGCCAAGATCGACGGGCTGAAGGGCGTCGGTACGTCAAGAGCTTTTCCGCTGAGAACAAGCCTTTGGTGCGCTCAGCGCGGTCTTGGTCATGCAAACCTGGTTCTACATCACCGCGCTCGCGGTTCTGCTGGGCGCCAAGCTGAACGCCGAAGCGGAGCACCAGACGGACGCAGGTCGCGAAACGACTCGCGCCTGAGGACGTGCGTATCTGCATAGTCGGTCGCCGGAATTGGGACCGGCATCCTGACAACCCAAAGGGCCAAAACGTCGTTCTGAGCGCAACTGCTGTTGCCTGAGCGGGCGGCTTATCTGTC
>DATDIC010000614.1:0-11712 GCA_036521275.1 Acetobacteraceae bacterium | reverse complement strand
ACCACGGTGGCCAATGTGGCGGCGATACCGGCGCTGGTGGTGTGTGGCGGGTTTACGGCGGAAGGGCTGCCGTTGGGGGTGGAGATACTCGGGCCGGCGTGGGGCGAGGCGACGGTGCTGCGGGTGGGGCACCAGTTCGAGCGGGCGGCGGGTACGCGCGAGCGGCGACCGGAGCTGAGGTGGACCTCCTCGCCTGACCGGTGAGGGAGTGGCGGCGGGCTAAACGGATGCGCTGCCTGGAACCATGATCGGCGGGCGCTTTCCGGCCAGGCGCTCCAGGGCCAAGTAGACGACCGGCGTGGTGTAGAGCGTCAGCATCTGCGATACGATCAGTCCGCCGACGATCGCGATGCCCAGCGGGCGCCGCAGTTCCGCCCCGGTGCCGAACGCCAGGGCCAGCGGCAAGGCGCCGAATAG
The DNA here is from genome assembly GCA_036521275.1 of Acetobacteraceae bacterium. Classification (GTDB taxonomy): domain Bacteria; phylum Pseudomonadota; class Alphaproteobacteria; order Acetobacterales; family Acetobacteraceae; genus DATDIC01. The sequence goes on along the minus strand of DATDIC010000614.1, from coordinate 11,295 downwards.
CGCCGCCAGGGTGGTCATGAGGATCGGGCGGAATCGCTCCAGGCAGGCCTCGTGGATCGCCGTGAAGGGGTCGAGCCCGCGCTGGCGTTCGGCTTCCAGGGCGAAGTCCACCAGCATGATGGCGTTCTTCTTCACGATGCCCATCAGCAGGATGATCGCGATCATCCCCATGATGCTGAGATCCTGCCCGGTGATCAGCAGCGCCAGCAGCGCGCCCACGCCGGCCGAGGGGAGCGTGGACAGGATGGTCAGCGGGTGCAGCAGGCTTTCATACAGCACGCCCAGCACGATGTAGATCGCGATCAGGGCCGCGGCGATCAGCATCGGCTCGGTGCGCGTGGTGTCCTGCAACCATTTCGCGTTGCCAGCGAACTCCGTGCGGACGTCTGGCGGCATGTGCAGATCGGTGGCGGCCTGCTGCACCGCTGCCTCGGCGTCGCCCAGGGCCATCCCGGGCGCCAGGTTGAAGCTGAGCGTGGCGGCCGGGAACTGGCCCTGGTGGCGGACGGCCAGAGGCGCTTCCCCGCGCTCGAAATGGGCCATGGCGGACAGCGGCACGGGGGGGCCGTTGGTGGAGGCGACGTAGATGCGGTCCAGCATGGAGGGGGTGGTCTGCAGCGCCGGATCGGTCTCCAGCACCACCTTGTATTGGTTGCGCTGGGTGTAGATGGTCGAGACCTGGCGTTGCGCGAAGGCGTTGTTGAGCGCGTTGTCGATGTCGGTGGCCTTGACGCCAAGCCGGGCGGCGGCGGTGCGGTCGATGACGACGTTTTCCTGCGGGCCGGCGCGGTCCTGGTCCGAGGTGACGTCGGTCACGCCCGGCGTGGCCTTGAGCCTGTCTTCCAAGAGCTGGCCCCAGTGGCGCAAGGCGGCGAGGTCTGGACTGATCACCACGAACTGGAATTGCGATCCGCCGGAGCGTCCGCCACCGCGCAAATCCTGTGCCGAGAACAGGAAAGTCTGGATGCCGCCGAGATTGGCGAGCTTCGGGCGGAGGCGGGCGATGACTGCCTCCGACGAGATGCCGCGCTGGTCAAGCGGCTTCAGGCTGACCTGGATCTGCCCGCGATTGAGCGAGTTCCATCCGCTGGCCACGCCCACCTGCGAGCCCACGGTCGCCACGGCGGGATCGGACAACAGCACGTCCACGACCGCGCGCTGGCGTTCTTCCATCGCCTTGAACGAGACGTCGGGCGAGGCGATGGTTGATCCCATCAGGATGCCGGTGTCCTGGATCGGCAGGAAGCCTTTGGGGATGGTGCGATAGAGCTGCACCGTCACGACGACCGTCGCCAGCATCACCAGCAGCATGAAGCCGCGATGGCGCAATGCCCAACCGAGCGTGCGCGCATAAAGCCGGTGGTTCAGCACGAGGGCGCGCTCGATGGCGCGGTCGATGCGCGCCCATAGACGCCAACGCGACTGGTGATGCCGCGGGGTCATCCAGCGGCCGCAGATCATCGGCGTGAGAGTGAGCGACACGGCGGCGGAGATCACGATCGCCATGGTCAGTGTCATGGCGAATTCGTGGAACAGCCGGCCGAGAATGCCGCCCATGAAGATGAGCGGGATGAAGACGGCGACCAATGACAGGCTGATCGAGACGACGGTAAAGCCGATCTGGCGTGAGCCGATCAGCGCGGCCTTCAGCGGGGGCAGTCCTTGTTCCGTATGGCGGACGATGTTCTCGATCATGACGATCGCGTCGTCCACCACGAAGCCGACCGAGATGGTCAGCGCCATCAGCGAGAAATTATCCAGCGAATAGCCGAGGAACCACATGCCGCCGAGCGTGCCGCAGATCGACAGCGGGACGGTTACCGCGGCGGCGACTGTCGGCATCAGGCGGCGCATGAACAGGGCCACCACCATCAGCACGAGCACGATGGTGATGCCGAGGGTGTACTGCACGTCCGCCACGCTGGCGCGGATGGTGTTGGTGCGGTCCTGGATGACGGACAATTTGATGTCGGGCGGCAGCCAGGCCATCAGTTGCGGCAGCAATTGCTGCACGCGGTCCACCGTGTCGATGACGTTGGCGCCGGCTTCCTTGGTGATGGTCAGCAGGATGGCCGGTTTTTTGCCGTCCCAGGCGGCGAGGCGGGTGTTGGCGACGCTGTTCACCACGGTGGCCAGGTCACCCAGCGTTACCACGGTGCCGTTGCCGGCCTTCAGGACCAGCCGCTTGAACTGGTCGGCCTGCGACATCTGCGGATTGGCGGCGATGATGCCGGCGCGGGTGGCGCCCTCGAAGCCGCCGGTGGGCTCCAGCGGGTTGGCGTTTTTCAGGGCGTTCGCCACGTCCTGCGATGACAGCCCGGCCGCTGACAGCCGCACCGGATCGAGCTGCACGCGCACGGCAGGCTTTTCCGCGCCGCTGACGGTGACGTTGGCGACCCCATCCACCTGGGACAGGCGCTGGCCCAGGATGCTGTCTGCCGCATCGTAGATCTGCGCGACCGACAAGGTGTCGGATGACAGCGCGATGGTCATGATGGGCGCGTCGGCCGGGTTGAACTTGCGGTAATAGGGGCGGCTCGGCAGATCCGAGGGCAGGTCGGCGGTGGCGGCGTTGATCGCGGCTTGCACGTCGTGGGCGGCGCCGTTGATGTCGCGGTCTATGTCGAACTGTATGACGATGGATGCCGCGCCGACCGAACTGGTGGAGGTGATCTCCGACACGCCGGAGATTTCACCGAGGCGCCGTTCCAGGGGCGCGGTGACGGAGTTCGCCATCGTCTCTGGGTCGGCGCCGGGACGCGATGCCAGGACGACGATGGTGGGGATGTCGATGCTGGGCATGGCGGAGACGGGGAGGAAGCGGTACGCGACCAGGCCGGAGAGCAGGATGCCGATCGCCAGCAGGATGGTGGCGACGGGCCGGGCGATGAACGGGGCGGAAAAGCCGGGCAAAAGGTTCGATCGCTCCTTGTTACCTGTCGTTACACGTGGTCATTGCCCAATACTCGAGCACCGCGTTGCAAGTATGGTCCCGTGCAAAGGTTGCGCTCAAGCCCATGACCCAAATGAACGTTCCGAACGAATTCTCAAGCCCCGGTTAGCTTTTGACCGCTAAAGGGCGCGTCATGGAATAACGGATCTACCGTCATTTCCGTGAAAACGGGAATTCGGCGGCGGCCGTGGATTCCCGCTTTCGCGGGAATGACGAGACGACGCGCGGGAATGACGAGACGACGCGCGGGAATGACGAGACGACGCGCGGGAATGACGAGACGACGCGCGGAATGACGAGACGACGCGCGGAGTGACGAGATGACCCGCGGAATGGCGGGATGACGCGCGGAGTGACGGGATGACCCGCGGGAATGGCGGGATGACGCGGTGGTTTCCTAAGCGCGCTTACCTTCAGTGGGAGACGCTCGTGCGCGTAATGCGATTCATCCTGCTGCTGGTTGTCGTGGTTATCGGGACGAGCGATGGTTTCGCGCGCGAGCTGAAGCTGGCGACGTGGAACCTGGAATGGCTCACCGACCGCGCTGCGGGAGATCCGGAGCTGCCGGCGGATGTCGTTGCGAGACGGCCCGGCGATGTCGCGTTGCTGGCCCATTACGCCGCGGAGCTGAACGCTGATGTCATCGCCATTCAGGAGGTGGATGGCCCGGCAATCGCCGCGCGCGTGTTTCCGCCGGACAGCTACGCCATCCATATGACGGACGATGATGTCATCCAGCGGGTTGGCCTCGTGGTCCGCCGGGGGATCGATTTCACGGCCAACCCGGATGTGACAGGGCTCGATCCGTCGCCGCTTCATCTGCGGAGCGGTGCCGATATTACCGTGCATCTTGCGGCTGGGCCGCTGCGCATCCTGGCGGTTCATCTCAAGACCGGATGCCGGGAGTCGCCGCTGGTGCACAGCCGGCGACGTGCGTGCCGCGAGCTGGCGGAGCAGGTACCGGCGCTGACCGCCTGGATCGAGGCGCGGCGTGCGGAGCAGGTGCCATTCGTGGTGATGGGCGACTTCAATCGCTGGATGGACGATTACAAGGGCCGCGCCGACGCGCTGTGGTCGGTGTTGCGCGAGGCTGCGCCGCTGACGCGCGCGACGGAGGGGTTTGCCAGTCCCTGCTGGGGTGGCGAGCATTTCATTGATCACATCATCGCCGGTGGACGGGCGAGCAATTGGCTTGAGGCACGCACGCTGCATGTGCTGGTGTTTCGTGAAACCGGCGATGAGTGGAAGGAGCGCCTGTCGGATCACTGCGCGGTTTCGGTGCGCTTCCAGGTTCCGGATTGACGCGCCATACTGCCCCCTGATGCGGGGAGCGGTGGATGAAAGACAGGCGGTTCCGCTGGTGGATGGTGTGGCTGCTGATCGGGCCGATCACGTTTGTGATGTCGCTCGATCGTACGGCGATCGTGGTGGCCGCGCCGGTGATCCAGAAGGAGTATGGATTTTCGCTGGTTGAGATGTCGCTGATTCTCACCAGCTTCTCCTGGACCTATGCGTTCCTGCAGGTGCCGGCCGGGTGGCTGGCGGAGCGGATCGGGCCGCGGCGGGCGCTGTATTGGGCGAACCTGCTCTGGTCGATACTGACCGCCGCCACCCCGGCCGGATTCAGCTTTACGTCGTTCGTGGCGATCCGCGCCGCGCTGGGCGTGGGCCAGGCGGCTGACTGGCCTTCTTCGGTGCTGGCGCTGCGGCGCTGGTTCCCGAAGCGGGAACGGGCGAAGGGCAATTCGGTGCTGCTGGGTGGGCTATATCTGGGGCCGATCATTGCGGCGCCGATCACCACGGCGGTGATGCTGAGCTTCGGCTGGCGGTTCGTGTTTTATGGGTTCGGTGTGCTTGGCATCCTGCTCGGCGTTGCCTGGTGGTTCATGTTCCGCGACTCCCCATCGGAGCATCCATGGGTTTCGCCGGAAGAGGCGGCGTTCATTGCGGCGGAACGAGAGCCGGAGGCGCCGGCAACACCGAAAGGGGCGCTTCCGGTGCTGTTCCGGTCAGGACAGTTCTGGGCCGTGGGGGTGGAGTATTTCTTCCTGATCCTGATCCAGAGCTTCTATACGTCGTGGCTGCCGACCTACCTGGTGCAAGCACGGAATTTTTCGCTGCGGTCGATGGGGGTCTACGCCTCGCTGCCGTGGGTCGCGCTGTTCTGCATGGTGTTCCTGGCTGGAGGTTTGGCCGACCGGGTGCTGCGCGCCACCGGATCGGTGTGGCATGCGCGGGTGCCGGCGGCGATTGCCGGGTTCGTGGTCAGCGCCGCGGGACTGATCCTTGCGGCTGAAACCGCCAACATTCCGCTGATGGTGCTGCTGCTGTGCGTGTCGCTGGGCGCGATCGGGCTGACGCAGGTTTCGATCTGGTCGGCATGCCAGGATATCGGCGGCGCGGCCACGGGCATTGTTACGGGATGGACGAACTTTCTGGGTAATTCCTCGGGGTTCGTCGGGCCGGTGGTGATTGCGCTGCTGGTGAAATGGACTGGCGGTTGGTCCGGCGCGCTGCTCGGGATTGCGCTGGCGGGTGCCTGCGGTGCCGTGCTGTGGCTGTTCGTGCATCCGGAGCGGCCGCTGAACCTGCCGGAGTCAGTGACCGCCTTGCCGCGCACCGCGTGAAAGGGGAACAGGATGGCGAAATACGAGATTGGACCGATGCCGGCGCGGATCAGCGCCGAAGTGGTGGGTCTGCTGGAGAAGACCGAGACGGCGACGGTCGGGCACTGGCGCCATTGGGGTTTTTGCGACCGCGGCATTCATGCCCTGCTGCCCGGCCGGCGGGTGGCCGGCACGGCGGTGACGCTGGCGATTCCGGGGCCGGATTCGACGCTGCTGCACCACGCGCTGGGGCTGCTGCGGCCGGGCGATATCCTGGTGGTGGACCGGCTGGGCGATATCCGACACGCCTGCTGGGGCGGCGGCGTGACGGTGGCGGCGAAGGCGGCGGGTGCGAAGGCCGGGGTGGTGGATGGGCCGTGCACCGACCTGGAAGAAATCACTGCATCGGATTTTCCGATCTGGTGCAGGGGGCTCGCGCCGATCACCACGCGGCTGTACGACCTTGGCGGGCGGCTGAATCATCCCATTGCGGTTGGCGGTGCGGTGGTGATGCCCGGCGACGCGGTGCTGTGCGATGAAAGCGGCGTGCTGGTGATGGGGGCGCGGGAGGCGGAGGCGGAGGCGCGGCAGGCGATCGCGCGGCAGGAGAGCGGGGTGGCGTTGCAGGGCAAAGTCGCCGGTGGGGCGAAGCTGGGTGAGCTTTCGGGGGCGACGGCTAAGGTGCTGGCGGGTGGTGGGTGATGCGGAGGAGCGGTTGTGGAGGCGGGTGTGTGTTGGGTGAGAGGTGTTGGATTCCCGCTTTCGCGGGAATGACGGTTTTGGTGCGGGGATGACGGGTTGGGCGCGGGGGTGACGGGTTGGGTGTGCGCATGACGGGTTGGGTGCGGGAGTGACGGTTTGGGTGCGGGAGCGTGGGGCAGGTGGGAGCTGGGAACGCGCCGCTTGAATCAGCGGCAATCCGCGGCAACACTCGCCCAGTCCTGGGAGGCCAAATAATGCACCGTATCCTGTTGGCTCTTGCCGTCGCGCTGTTGCCGGCGCTGTCGCAGCCGGCATCTGCCCAACAGCAGACCTTGCGCATCGCGTTGCGCGAGGATGCCGACATTCTGGATCCCACGCTGGCCAGCACCTATGTCGGCCGCATCATCTTTGCCGGCCTGTGCGACAAGCTGTTCGACATCAACGACAAGCTGCAGATCGTGCCGCAGCTCGCCACCAGCTATGAATGGGCGGATTCGAAGACGCTGATCCTGCATCTGCGCGCCAACGTGCTGTTCCAGGATGGGGAGAAATTCGACGCCGAGGCGGTGAAAGCCACGTTCGAGCGCTATCTCACGATGCCGGGCAGCTTCCGCAAGAGCGAGATCAACAGCATCGATCATGTGGAGGTGGTCGATCCGCTCACTGTCCGTGTCGTGCTGAAGCAACCCTCGTCGCCGTTTCTGTCTCAGCTCACCGACCGGGCCGGCATGATCCTGGCGCCGAAAGCCGCCGCGCAGGAGGGGAAAGATTTTGGTCTGCACCCGGTCTGCACCGGCCCGTTCAAGTTTGTCGAGCGGGTGGCGCAGGACCACGTGACATTGGAACGTTTCCCACAATACTGGAACGCGGCGGCGATCCATTTCGATCGCGTGATCTATCGCGTGCTGGTAGATTCCTCGGTGCGGCTGGCCAACTTGAAGGCCGGTGCGGTGGACCTGGCTGAATATATCGTGCCCAGCGATGTCGCCGCGGTGAAGGCCGACCCGAAGCTGCGCATGGTGGTCTCTGACGGGCTCGGCTATCTCGGGCTGACCGCCAATGTCGCGCATGGTGCGCGCGCCAGCACGCCGTTTGGGCAGAACAAGCTGGTGCGCCAGGCGTTCGAGCTGTCGCTCGACCGCAACGCCATCAACCAGGTGGTGTATAACGGTCTTTATACGCCAACGGCGCAGGCGGTCACGCCGGCCTCGCCGTTCTATGTTTCCGCTATCCAGCCGCCGGCCCGCGATGTTGCCAAGGCGAAGGCGCTGCTGGCGCAGGCCGGGGTGAAACCGCCGGTCACGATACAGCTCATGGTGCCCAACAACCCCGATCAGCTCCAGGTCGCGCAGGTGATCCAATCGATGGCGGCCGAGGCGGGGTTCGATGTGAAGCTGCAGGCGACCGAGTTCGCGTCGTCGCTGCAGCAATCATATGATGGGAATTTCGAGCTGTATCAGATCGGCTGGTCGGGACGGGTCGATATCGACGGCAACACGTATGCCTTTCTGCACAGTAACCAGCGGAACAATGTGTCCGAGTACGCCAATCCGGTGGTCGATCAGGCGCTGGACCAGGCGCGGCTTATCACCGATGTTGCGCAGCGCCGGGAGCTGTATGCAAAGATGTGGGAACAGGAACGACAGGACCTGCCGATCATCTATCTGTGGACTGGCAAGAACACCGTCGGCATGACCGCGAAGCTGACCGGTTTCGACCCCGTCCCGGACGGCATGATCCGGGTCCAGGGTCTGCAGATGGAGAAATAGCCGGTGCGCGGCCTGCTCAGCGTCCGGCTTGCGCAGATCATCCCGACACTGCTGCTGGTCAGCGTGCTGGTTTTCCTGCTCCAGCAGCTCATGCCCGGCGATCCTGCCCGCGTCATTGCCGGGGAGGATCAGGATCCACAGGCGATTGCGCAGATCCGCGCGGAGCTGTGGCTCGATCGGCCGCTGCCCGTCCAGTATGTCCACTGGCTCGGCAAGGTGCTGCACGGCGACCTCGGCTATTCGTGGCGCAACCGCGAGCCTGTCATGCAACTGGTCAAGCAGAAGCTGCCGGTCACGCTGCAGCTTAGCGCGATGGCCTTCGTCATCGCGGTGCTGATCGGCGTGCCGGCCGGCGTGCTCGCGGCGGTAGAGCGCAACACCGTGTGGGACTGGGTGGCCAACGCGATCGGCCTGGCCGGGCTGTCCACGCCGACCTTCTGGCTGGGCATCATGCTGATCCTGCTGGTCTCGGTCGATCTCGGCTGGCTGCCACCGTCCGGCTATGTGTCGCCGCTGCAGAATGTGGGGCAATCGCTCGCTACCACGATCATGCCGGCCTTCGTGCTGGGCAACGCGATCGCCGCTATCCTGATGCGCCACACACGCAGCGCCATGCTGTCAGCGCTCGGCCAGGATTATGTCCGCACCGCGCGCGCCAAAGGACTGGCCGAGCTTGTCGTGATCACCCGCCACGCGCTGCGCAATGCACTGATCCCGGTGGTGACGCTCGGCGCGCTGGAGCTTGGCACGCTGCTGTCCGGCGCCGTGTTGACCGAACAGGTGTTCAGCATTCCCGGTTTCGGCAAGCTGATCGTCGATGCTGTGTTCAACCGAGACTATCCGGTGGTGCAGGGCGTTGTGCTGGTGACCGCGTTTCTGTACGTCGCACTCAACCTGATCGCTGATATGCTGTATGTTGTGCTCAACCCGCGGTTGCGAGGAGCGTAGTTACTGCTCCGTCGCCAGGGTGCGCGTTACCTCGGCTATCAACACCGCCTGGTCGATCGGCTTGCGGAGTATCGGCCCCAACGCCAGGGTTTCGGCGCCTGGGATGTCGTGACCGGTGATGTAGATGACCTTCACGCCTCGTTGGCGCATGCGTGCCATACGCGACAGTGCGATGCCATTGACGCCCGATGGCATGACGATGTCGGTCAGCAGAAGGTCCACGGGCCGATCAGCCTCCAGCACTTCGAGTGCGCGCTGGAAATCGGGCGCGATCGATATGCTGAACCCTGCCCGGCAAAGCACGTCGCCGTAGGTTTTCGCCAGCACCTCCTCGTCCTCGACCACCAGGACATGGAAGCGGGCCGACCCTTGCTCAGGTTCCACCCCTGTACTTTTGGTGACAGAAGATGTTGAGACCATGAGAGAACCCCCGGCACACCGTGTTTATATGCCTGGGCCGACGGGATCGCAACAACAGTGTGGCTATCGCGCGTGGATCGGTTGGCACCGCACTGTTGGCGCGCACTTCAATACAGGGTATGCGGTTGGAGAACTCAGTCCGAGGGAACAATGGCTGCGACGCCCGACGGCATTCTTGCCTTGATCGATCGACATTACAGTTCCGTCCTGACCGAATGGCTTGACTCGCAAAAACGCATGAGCCGCGTCGCCGCCAGCCCGGAGCGCCAAGCTGAAGTCACCACGCAATCCACGCAGTTCCTGGACGAACTGCGCCATTGCGCTACCAGTACCACCTCGGACGATATCACCGGGACGGCGTGGGCGCCGATGCGCGCGGTGCTGGAAAACGTCTCGCGCGCCCGCGCGCTGCAAGGCTACAGCCCGGCCGAGACGGCCACCTTCGTGTTCTCGCTCAAGCAGCCGCTGTTCAGACTGATGCAACGCGAGCTAGGGCGGGATGCGGACCGGTTTGCGGAAGCGAGCTGGAAGGCGACGCAACTGCTCGACGGGCTCGGTCTTTACACCATCGAAGCATATCAGAAGACCCGCGAGGAAGTCATTGCCCGCCAGCAGCAGGAGCTGCTGGAGCTGTCAACGCCGGTGGTGCAGCTTTGGGAGGGCATCCTTGCGCTGCCGCTGATCGGCACGCTCGACAGCGCACGCACGCAGATCGTGATGGAGAACCTGCTGGAGCAGATCGTTGCCCGCAGCGCCGATATCGCCATCATCGATATCACCGGCGTGCCGACGGTCGATACATTGGTCGCGCAGCATCTGATCAAGACGATCTCAGCCGCCCGGCTGATGGGCGCTGATTGCATCATCAGCGGCATCCGGCCGCAGATCGCGCAGACCATCGTCCATCTCGGGCTGGAGTTGAATGTCGTTTCCAAGGCGACGATGGCCGACGCGCTGGCGCTGGCGCTGCGCCGGTCGGGCAAGGCTATCGTGGACCGCAGCCGCATGCCCGGGCGCGAGGCTTAAGCAATGAGCGAGATCCCGATCCTGCGGATCGGCGATTGCCTGCTGGTGTCCATCCAGGTCGATATGCACGACCGGTTGGCCATGCAATTGCAGGACGACCTGACGCAGCGGATCGTGGCCGACCGGGTGCATGGTGTGATGATCGATATTTCGGCACTGGAGATCGTGGATTCGTTCATTGGTCGCATGCTCAACAACATTGCGGCGATGTCCCGCGTGCTTGATGCCGTTACTGTTGTGGTCGGCATGCGTCCGGCGGTGGCGATCACGCTGGTGGAGCTCGGGCTAACGTTGCACGGGGTGCGTACCGCACTGGACGTGGACAAGGGCCTGGCGATGATCCGCGAGCTGATCGACGCAGACGATCGCGCTGATGCCGCCCGAAAGGTCTGAAACTGTCCCGGTCCGCACGTCCGATGACGTTGTTCGGGTGCGGCAGGCGGTCAGGGCCAATGCGGTCGCCGTCGGCTTCGGCCTGGTCGATCAGACCAAGATTATCACCGCCGCCAGCGAAATTGCCCGCAATACTGTCGATTATGGCGGCGGCGGCACGCTGCTGATCGAGATATTGCGTGAGGGCCAGCGGCGCGGCGTGCGCTTGACCTTCACCGACCAGGGACCTGGCATTCCCGATGTGGGGCGGGCCCTGGCAGACGGCTACACGACCGGAGGTGGCCTTGGCCTTGGTTTGAGCGGCGCCAAGCGGTTATCGAATGAATTTGATATAGTATCTTCGCCGGGCCGTGGTACCGTGGTTGTCTTGGCACGATGGAAATAAGGTGCTTGTTTCGGTAACGGATACCAGCCAGATCGCGGAGGCCCGGCGTCTGGCGTGCAGTTGCGCGCGCCGTCTCGGATTATCGGAAACCCG
>DATDIC010000613.1:0-6442 GCA_036521275.1 Acetobacteraceae bacterium | reverse complement strand
CCATCCGGCGCCCCTGTTGCATTTACCGACTCGCCTTCTGGCGCCGCACCCGCGACGCGCTTCAAAGCGCTGCAGCTTGGGGAGGTGTGACGGTCGCGGCTATGCGGGATCGGAAATCAGGATCATCCGAGCATCCGGGTCGGGCCAGTGTTCCGATTCCGTCCGCGTTTCAGTCCGGTGTTCTGAATCAGGGCACTAGAAGCTGAAGCTCGCCATCAGCATCGGGCCGCCCATTGTTATCTGCCGTACGACAGAATTGCCACCCTGCACGAACGACAGATAGCGATAGTTGGCCGATAAAGCCGCCCAGCGGAACTGATATCCCAGGCCGGAGGAAATCTGCCAGGTGAGCTGCGACCCGCCCGCACCGATGTCGACGTAATAGGGAATGAAGAACCGGGTGTTGCCAAGCAGGATGCGACCGCGGAGGCCGCCGATGCCGTTCCAGATGTCGCGGGTACCGGAAACGCTGCCGATCCCGCCAAAAGTCGCGCCGTTGCCCCGCGGGCCGGTCAGGGTCAGTGCCAGGCTGAAGTTGGTTCGTGCGTTCATATCAAGCAAGCGAAACCCGGCGATCACGTCGAGGTTGCCCCAATCGCCCTGCAACACGGAATAGCCGCCTGCGAGCGTCCAGATCGACGCCTTGAAGGTCGTTCCGGTGCTGGTCTCCAGCGAGCGCGAGATCGGAATGGAGGGCAGGCCGGTGAAGTCCACTGACCTGATATGGCTGTCGGTGGCACTGAAGTTGGTGTACATGAAATCCGTCAGCAGCGAGAACCGACCGTTCCGGGCATCCGCCGCAACCATGGCCGCAAAATTCAGGTGGCTCAGATAAGATCCCGGCCCAGTCGAAGCATCAGTCGGCAATCTGCCCCCGAGTCCCGGGGGCAGATTGTAGTCCAGCGTCGTGTTTACCGTTGGCAGCCATAGATAGGGCGCCACATTGAATACCCAGCCTGTCCGGCTGGTGGCTTGTCCCTGGCTCGCCGGCTGTTGGGCGGATGCCGGCACCCGGGCTCCGGCGATCAGCAGCGCGGCAAATGTTGTGCCGACAATGGTCCAACTGCGCATCGATCGGCCTTTTCGGTTGGTGGTTGCGACGGCTGTTTCAGGTTCCCGAGCCGGCCAGGGTGATTTCGACACGGCGGTTTTGTGCTCGTCCTTGCGGCGTGTCGTTTGACGCAACCGGGCTCGCGTCGCCAAGGCCTTGCGCCGACACCAGACTTGGATTGACGCCCTGGGAGATAAGATAATTTGTGACCGTCTGCGCCCGCATCAACGAGAGCTGCTGATTGCTCTGTACTCCTTGGGCGCGCAGCTCCGGACCTATCGGCGTGCTATCGGTATACCCGACGACCACGAGCTTGGTCTGCTGCATCGGGGCGAGCACGGGGGCCATTTTGGCGATCGTCTGTGCGGCCTGTGGTGGCATCTGCCAGCCTCCGGACGGGAATAGCAGCTCGCTGTTCACCGCGATCTTTATTGCACCCTGCAGACGGGTGATGTGAACCTGCTGTTGGCCAATCTCGGCCGACAGCCGCTGATTCAACTGATTGTAGTCGTTGTCCAGCGCGTCATATGTCTGCGTCGATACGCATCCAACCGTCAAGCCGGTGAGAAGCAGCGCTGCCATCGCACCAGCAGTTTTTCGTCCGATCATCGTCCCTTCCCCGCCTTCCTTGGCTTTCGTCGTCAAACTGCCGGGGGGCTGTGCCTGCGCCTATGCAAAACCGGAAATCGCTTGATCGGACAGCGCAGTTCCGTGCAACGGGGCATCATCGGGTGGCCGGCGCAGCGTCACGGAGGGCGATTCCCCGAACAGGCGCCGATAGCTCACTGCGAAACGTCCAAGCTCTCCAAAGCCGTGGTCGTTGGCGATTTCGGTCACCGTCTTCGCCGATCCATCGGCCATCGTGAGGGCGCGTCGCGCCAGGTTCATTCGACGCAACCAGAGATAACGGTGTGGGCTCATTCCCAAATGCTCCTGGCAATGCAGGCGGAGGGTTCGATCGGTAACGCCGATCTCGGCACACACCTCAGTCAAATAAAGCGGCTGATCTTGCCGTGAACCGAGCATCCGTTCGAACCGCCGCATCACCGGCAGCCGCTGTCGATTGGAACGATAGCTCTCTTCCGCTGCGGGGTCCGTCAGGCAGGCTATCATCGCGCGCACCATCGCCTGCTCCAGAGCCTTGGCAACCTCGGGATGCGCAAGAATGTCGGGAGCGGTCGCCGCAAGATCACCGGCTCCTTTGTGCAGGTTCAACAGTCGCGACATCAATGCCGGCTGCGGGCGTATCACCCGCGTCGCGGCAGGTGCCGTCAGCTCGCGTCCGGCCAGGGTACGGCCGTATGTAGCGAGATCCTCCGGCGTCAGCGACATCGCACCCCAGAGGCAATTCGCCGGAGTGCGGTGGTGATGCTCGGCACCTGAGGAGTTGAAGACGATGTCGCCGGGCGATACCTCGATGCCGCTGTGCGTCATCGGCCTCTGTTGAGCATCGGCAAGAAACAGGATTGGGTTGCGGTTCTTGTGCACTGAGGAATGAGTGACAGACGGCAGCGACATTTCACTGCGCTGCATCCAGAGACGATGCAGATCGATCCGCGTCAACTGAGATTTGAATTCACCGCGTGCAGCAACAACGACCGTCAGGTCTGCTGCACGGACGGAAGCCTGGTAGTCATAAGGATTGGCGAATGTCTGGATGGTGCTGCCCGGCATCACTCAGCCTATCACAAATGACGCTTTCGCGCCGGCCAGCGGCTGGCCAGGGTTACCTCAGGGAAAGACGGACACATTCCGAGCGGTAGTTTATCAGGCTTTCCGCATTTCTCACCAGCAATAAGTGCATCGGGGCGTCAGATCGCCGAAAGCTCCTTTGCAACAAAACTTTAGTACTGAACGGAGCAGCTCTTTCAAGGCCCTGAGTGCCGTCTGCTGGCGCAAGAGCACGCTGAATCGGCTGAAACGCACTACGCCAAGCTTGCAACCGATACAGCAGCGGTCGACCGGCTGTTCCTTTCTGTTTCTCGACGCGCATTACACATGGCCGGAGCAGATCATCGTTGATCTGGATGCCCGCGACAATCCGCTGCGCCGGCAATATGCCGACGCGGGTGTTTGAGCGTCGCCGCTGCACCATTGATATCGGCACCGGTGCTCGATGATGTGGCGCGCATTGCCGGTCAGATCGGCACCCGCCTGCCACCAGTGTGCAGCCTGCTCGGTGCGCCGTCAAATCCAACGACAGCCATTCCAACGGCGATCCTGGCGTGGGCATCCGCCGGCGCCCGCTTGGGGAGCCAGAGTCAGCCCTTCGACCCGCTGATATTCGTCGCGACCTAGACATTGCGCCGCACCCGGTCGGCACAACTCAGCCGCCGCGGCCCACCGCCGCCGCGCCTTCAGCTACCCCGCCGCTGCCACGGCGTGGCCGCCCGACAACCGCCAGATCCGATCCAGCCGTTCCACACCGGTCAGCCGATGCACAATAAGAATTATGCTCCGTCCGTCCGCCACTTCATTCAGCGTCGTCAGGAAAGCTCTTTCTGTTTCGCCATCCAACCCGGCACAGGGCTCATCGAGGATCAGCACGGGGGCCGGCGACAGCAGCGCCCGCGCCAACGCCAGCCGCCGCCCCTCGCCCCCAGAAAACCGCGTACCCCCTTCGCCAACCCAAGTCCCCAGCCCATCCGGCAAAGACCGCACGAGGTCCGCAACCCGCGCCGACTCCAGGGCCGCCCACAACGCCGCCTCATCTGCCCCGGGTTGCGCCAATAGCAAGTTATTGCGGATCGTATCGTCGAACAGGTGCGTCGCCTGGCCCAGCCAGCCGATGCGTTCCCGCACAGCCTCGGCGGTCAGCATCGCCAAGTCGGCCCCGCCCAGCATCACCCGGCCCCGCTGTGGGGCTGCCAGCTTCAGCGCCAGGGCCGCCAGCGTCGATTTGCCCGACCCGGACGGTCCCAGCAGCCCGACCCGCGCGCCTTCTGGCACGTCCAGCGTCAGCCCTTCGAACACTGGGGGCGCATCTGGGCGCCAACGGAAATGCACGGCCTCGAAGCTTAGTCCCGATCGGATCGGCGCTACTGCCGGCCGCACCGGGTCAGGGACGGACGGCGGCGCCTCCGCCGCCTCCAACACGCGCCGCGCCGCCGCCGCTGCGTGACCGGCCAGCACGCCCGCTCGCGGCAGGCCGCCCGCCATTTCGAACGCGGCCACCACCAGAAACACCCCAGCCGCCGCCGCAACGGGATTCACTCCGGCAACGATTAGCACCACCAGGATGGCGGCCTGGCCGCACAGCAGGGCAGCCGCCCCGGCCAGCGCGGTTCGCCGGACCAGCTCGCGCTGCGCGGCCATCAGTGCGCTTTCTCGGCTCTGCACCAGCGCCAGCATGCGGCCCTCGGCGGCGAAGGCGCGCACCTCACGCAGTCCGGTCAGGGAATCCACGGCGGCGATCCGGAGCCGCCCACTCGCTGCTGCCAGCCCGGCGCCGCTGGTCAGCGCGGCGCGGGCCGCCAGCCATGGCAGGGCGAACGCCGCCAGCGCAAACAGCAGCGGCACCGCTACGGCGGCCGGCCAGCTCTCGAAGTGCAGCAGCACGATCAGCACGATCAGCAGCAGCACAGCTCCGACCAACGGCACCAGGATGCGCAGATAAAGTCCGTCCAGCGCCTCCACATCGCCAACCAGGCGCGCCAACACGTCACCCGCCTGCCGGAAACCCAGCCCTCCCGCCGCATTACGCGACAGGCCGCGGAAGAACCAGACGCGCAGGTCGGCTAGGGCGTGAAAAGTCGCGTTGTGCGTCACCAGCCGTTCGGCATAACGCAGTACCACCCGCGCGGCGCCGGAGACGTCCAGCGCCAATGGGGCAGCCAGCACCCCGAGCGCGACCGCTGCCCCGATCACGTGCCCGGCGATGCTCATCACGGCCACCCCGGCGGCCACTGCTGCGAGTGACACCAGCGTTCCGCCGACCAGCCAACCGGTCTGCCGGTGCCATAGTCTCAGGATGCGCAGCAGGTCCTTCATGCCGACAGCCGCGCCGGCTGCACCGCCCGGCCGTTCCGCAGATCGAGCCGCCGGCCGGAAAATTCATGCGCAGCGGACGAATGGCTGGCCAGGATGACCGTCCGCCCCAGCGCCAGTCGCCGAAGGCTTTCCAGCACATCCGCTTCGGTGGCCGGGTCCAGATGCGCCGTGGGCTCGTCCAGCAGCAGCAGCGGCGCGTTCTTCAGGAAGGCGCGGGCGATCGCCACCCGCTGGGCTTGCCCGCCCGACAAGCCGTAGCCGCCTTCCCCGACGGCTGCATCAAGACCATCCGGAAGGCCGGCAGCGAATTCCATCACCCGCGCCGCCCGGGCTGCCTGTTCCACCTGCTCACCGGTGGCCTCGGGCCGGGCAAACCGGATGTTGTCGCGGATGCTGCCGGCAAACAGCACCGGGCGCTGGCCGATCCAGGCGGTCAGCCGTGACAGCGCCTCTGGGACAAGGTCGGCGATATCGGCACCATTCACCGTGATGCGCCCAGCGTCGGGCCGGACAAAGCCCAGCAGGATTTCGATTACGCTCGATTTTCCGGCGCCGGATGGACCGGCCAGCACCAGCGTTTCACCGGCGGCGATGCGGAAGCTCAGCCCATCCAGTGCCGGCGGCCGTGTCGGATCCCAGACCAGGTGGACATCCTCGAACGCCACCGTCACGCCGCGCGCCGCCACGGTGCGCACGTCGCGGAGGGGTGTCGGCGGCGGCATTGGGGGCAGGTTCGTCAGCTCGTCCGCCGCACCGGTCGCATGCAGCCGGTCCTGGTACGCAGCGGCGAAGCCCCGTAGCGGGGCAAAGAACTCCGGCACCAACAGCAGTGCAAACAGGGCTGTCGTCGGGCTGGTCATCTGGTGATCCAGCATCCGCAGCCCGTAACGGAGGGCCAGGATTATCAGTGCCGCCGCAGCCGCAAGATCCAGCACCGCGGAGGAAAGGAACGCCATCCGCAGCACCCGCATCGTTCGCCGCCGAAGCTCGTCGGCTGCCCGCGCGAGCGCGGCTGCCTCATCTGCCGCGCGCCCGTATAGTACAATCGTGGCGATGCCGCGCACCCGGTCCAGGAACCGGGCCTGCAGCCGCACAAGCGCCAGAAACTGCCGCCGCGAGGCCGTGGACGCGCCGATTCCGGCGACTGCCATCCCCACCGGCACCAGCGCCCCGCACACCACCATTACCAGCGCCGCTATCGGGTCCGCTGCCAAGGCGGCCAGGGCGACCACCACGGGACCTGCCACCGCCAGTGTCGAAGCGGGGATCCACCGTGCATAGAGCCCGTCCAGCGCCTCGACCCGGTCCACGACCGTAGCGGCCAATTCGCCAGAGTGACGCTGCCGCAGCAGGCCCGGTCCGGCATGCAGCAGCCGCGTCATCACCTCACTGCGCAATCGT
>DATDIC010000612.1:0-4895 GCA_036521275.1 Acetobacteraceae bacterium | reverse complement strand
TGTTCGCGCTCGCCGCCGCCATGCCGGAAGTGCACATCATGAGCCGGACGAAGCTGACCGGTTTCGAGCAAGCCGCGGACGGCGTCCGCGCCGTGGCGCGGAACCTGGACACCGGCGAGGAGGTGCGGATCGACTGCGCGTACCTGGTGGGGTGCGATGGTGCGCATTCCGAGGTGCGGCGCGCCATCGGTGCGCGGCTGGATGGCGATGCGGTCGTGCAGCGGACGCAGTCGAGCTATATCCGGGCGCCGGATCTGATCCGCCGCATGCAGGCGGTGCCGGCGTGGTCCACGCAGTCGCTGAACCCTCGGCGCAGCGCGAACATGTTCGCGATCGACGGGCGCGAGACCTGGCTGATCCATAATTATTTGCGGGCGGATGAAACCGGATTCGATGCGGTGGACCGCGACCGCTGCATCCGGCTGATCCTGGGGGTTGGGCCGGAGTTCGAGTATCGCGTGATCAACAAGGAGGATTGGATCGGTCGGCGCATGGTGGCGGACAGGTTCCGCCAGGGGCGCGTGTTCATCTGCGGCGACGCGGCGCATATCTGGGTGCCTTTCGCCGGATATGGGATGAATGCGGGGATCGCGGATGCGATGAACCTGTCGTGGATGCTGGCGGGCGTGCTGCATGGCTGGGCGGATCCGGCGATACTGGTGGCGCACGAGGCGGAGCGGCTGCCGATTACCGAACAGGTGTCGCGGTACGCGATGAATACGGCGGCTTCGCTGGCGCGGGCGCGGGGCGAGGTGCCGCCGGCGATCGAAGCGGTGGGGACGGAGGGCGAGGCGGTACGGCGTGCGTTCGGGCAGAGGGTGTACGAGCTGAACGTGCGGCAATATTGCTGTGGCGGATTGAATTTCGGCTATTTCTACGACCGCTCGCCGATCATTGCTTATGATGGCGAAACGGCGCCGGCGTACACGATGGACCAGTTCGAGCCTTCCACGGTGCCGGGATGCCGCACGCCGCATTTGTGGCTGCGCGACGGACGGTCCTTGTATGACGCGGTCGGGCCGGGGTTCACGCTGCTGCGGCTCGATCGGACGGTCGACGTTGATCCGTTGATGCGTGCCGCCGCTTTGCGCGGAGTGCCGATGACGCTGCTGGATGTGGGGTCGGATGCGGCGGAGACGCTCTATTGCCGGGCGAAGCTCGTGTTGTCGCGTCCGGATCAGCACGTGGCGTGGCGGGGGAGCCGGCTGCCGGCGGATGCCGGTGCGCTGATCGACCTGGTTCGCGGGGCAGCGATTTCATCTGGATGGGAATTGCCGTAGCCTCGCACGGCGAAGCAGGGAGCACGAAGATGAAACGTCGGGAAATGCTGACATCGGCGCTGGCCGGGGCCACGGTGCTGGCGGCACCGCGGGTGTTGCGGGCCGCCGGACAGAACGTGATCAACTTCATTCCGCAGTCGGACCTCGCCTCCTATGATCCGGTGTGGACCACGGCGGATGTCTCGCGCAATTTCTCGCTGATGGTGTACGATACGCTGTACGCCTATGACGCGGATTTCGGCGTGCAGCCGCAGATGGTGGAGGGCCACCAGATCTCCGGCGACGGCAAGCAGTGGGACATCACGCTGCGCGACGGGCTGCGGTTCCACGACAAGTCGCCGGTACTGGCGAAGGACTGCGTGGCCACGATCAAACGCTGGGTGGTGCGCGATCCGATGGGCCAGGCGCTGATGGCGCGCACGGACGAGATCAGCGCGCCGTCCGACAAGATGATCCGCATCAAGCTGAAGCAGCCGTTCGCGCTGCTGCCGACGGCGCTGGCGCAATACAATTGCGCGATCATGCCGGAGCGCATCGCGCTGACCGATCCGATGAAGCAGATCAGCGAGCCGATGGGCAGCGGGCCGTTCCGCTACGTCGCTTCGGAGCGGATTCCGGGCTCACGCGTGGTGTGCGAGAAGAACACGGATTATGTGCCGCGCAGCTCCGGCACGCCGAGCTTCTATGCCGGTCCGAAGATCGTGTATGTCGATCGTGTCGTGTGGAACGTCATTCCCGATGCGTCCACGGCGTCGGCGGCGCTGACGCAGGGGGAGGCCGATTGGTGGGAACAACCGATCATCGATTTGGTGCCGGTGCTGAAGGCCGACAAGAACATCGTGGTGACAGTCAAGGACAAGACCGGCGAGATCGGTGTTCTGCGGTTCAATCAGCTTTTCCCGCCGTTCGACAATGCGGCGATCCGGCGCGTGGTGCTGTCCGCATTCGACCAGAAAGAGGTGATGGAGGCGGTGGCGGGCGCCGTACCGTCCCTGATCAAGACGGACGTGGGATTGTTCGTGCCCGGCACGCCGATGGCGAGCACGGTCGGCGTGGAGGTGACGCGCGGGCCGAAGGATTACGCGAAGATCAAGAACGACCTGATCGCGGCTGGGTACAAGGGCGAGAAGGTCGTGGTGCTGGAAGCGCAGTCCTATCCGGCGATTTTCGCCGAGGCGCAGGTGGCGACCGACGTGATGAAGCGGATCGGGCTGAACGTGGATCCGCAGTTGAGCGACTGGGGCACGGTGGTGCAGCGGCGCGCGAGCAAACAGCCGCCGGATCATGGCGGATGGAACGTGTTCTATACGTACGCGGGCGGGCTGGGGAACATTTCGCCGGCCCCGAACACTCCGATCCGGGGGAACGGGGCGAATGCGTGGTTCGGCTGGCCGACCGACCCGAAGATGGAGGCGCTGCGCACGGACTGGTTCAATGCGCCGGACCTGGCGGCGCAGAAGAAGATCTGTGCGGACATGCAGGCGCAGTTCTTCCAGAACCCATCATACGTGCCGCTGGGGATGTATGATCAGCCGACCGCGTTCCGGTCGTACATACAGGGCGTGCCGGAGGGATGGCCGCAATTCTACAACGTGAAGAAGACGGCGTGAGGGCAGGCGTTTGACGCGGGGATGCGACGGTGACGCGGGGCGTTGGGTGATCGGAGGCGGTCAGCGTCAGGCCGCCTCGATCATGAAATCGACGTGGATCGTGTCGTAAGGGAAAACGATCCGGCCGGCGTCGTCTTTCCCAAGCACGCCGGCTTCCAACAGCGCCTGTACGTCCCCGTGAATCGTCTTGAAGTCGTGGCTGACAAGCCGGCCGGCGGCGCGGATGGACATCGGTCCCCTTCCTGCCATGGCGCGGACCAATGCCCAGCGGCGCGGCGTCAGGGTCTTCCAGAGGAGCTCAACCGAGGCGAAGGAAATATGCTCACCCTGTGGCTTGCCGCGGAACGCATCGGTCGTGCGCCGCAGCACGTCGTCAAGACTCGAAACGCCGATCGTCACCGTGGTCATTGCTTCGCCCTCCAGGCCTCTACGTCCGCCCTGAAATCCACCAGCAATCTGTCGAGATCGACGAAGTTGTACGGCTCCTCCCGTTCGGCGATGTGCTTGTGATCTCCTTTCCCGGCTTCATTGTCGTAGCGCAGCACACACACTCCTTGAGCGATCAGCGCGACGCGATACTTGAAATCATGTGCACTACCGGGGAGGCGTCGCGGCAGCCGCCAGATCACGATTTCGACCCTCACTCCCTCGGCAAGCAAAAATTGCTCTCGGGAGACCAGGTCGGCCCTCATGATGGTAAAACTACCATCATCGATCAGTGATGGCAAGACTGCCATCACCTCGGTGCCTGGCCGGGAGGAGCTTGCGGCAACGTCGTCGCCGGGCTTCGCCTCGCGGATTGATCGCGATAGGTGACGGGCGCGACTCGGCGTGAGGCTCCCATAACCGGAGCGCGCGCTGGTAGAATGGGCGCGATGCAATCGGTTGCCCCGATCACCACCGATCTCGTCCTGCTGGGCGCCGGGCACGCGCATGTGGAAGTGTTGCGCCGGTTCGCGATGCGTCCGGAACGGGGCGTCCGGCTGACGCTGATCGCACGCGAGCCGCACACGCCGTATTCGGGCATGCTGCCCGGACTGATCCGCGGGGAGTATGGGTTCGACCAGGCACATATCGATCTCGCGCCGCTGGCCTCGGCGGCGGGCGCGCGGCTGATCCTGGCGGAGGCGACGGGGATCGAGCTCGCCGCGCGATCGGTCGAGGTGGCCGGGCGGCCGGCGGTGGGGTTCGACCTGCTGTCGATCGATGTCGGCGGTGTTCCCGCCATGCCCGAAGGCGGCGGCGTGCCGGTGAAGCCGATCGGGCAGTTCCTGGACCGGCTGACGGCGCTCGAGGCGTCCTTGCCGGAGGGTTCGCGGATCGCCGTGGTGGGCGGTGGACCGGCGGGGAGCGAGCTGGCGCTGGCTCTTGCCCGACGGTTTGGCGGGCGGCTCCGGCTGGTGCTGGTCACGGCGGCGGCCGAGCCGCTGGCGGATGCGCCATCACGTGCGCGGGGGGTGGCGCGCGCGGCGTTGGTCGAGGCCGGGGTGGAAATTGTCTGCGCGGTGGAAGCCAGTGGTCTGTCGCAGGGGCGGTTGAGGCTGTCGGACGGGAGTTTCCTGGAGGCGGACGCCGCGCTGTGGGCGACCGGCGTGATCGGGCCCGGATTGCTGGCGCGCTCCGGGCTGGCGTGCGACGCCGCCGGTTGCGTGCGGGTGGCACCGACGTTGCGCAGCATCTCCGATCAGGCGGTGTTCGCGGCCGGCGACTGTGCCTCGGTGGAGGGTGCGTGGCGGCCCAAGGCCGGGGTGTGGGCGGTGCGGGCCGGGGTGGTGCTGGCCGGGAACCTGCGGCGGGCGGTGCGGCGGCGGCCCCTGAAGCGCTGGTCGCCGCAGAAGCAGGCGCTGGTGATCCTGGGGCTGGGCGACGGGCGGGCGCTGGCCTGGCGCAACGGGATGGCAGTGTGGGGACGGCCGGTCTGGCACTGGAAGGACTGGATCGATCGACGCTGGATGCGGATGTACTCGATCCGCATGACCGCCGCGCCCGGCGAGACCATGCGGTG
>DATDIC010000611.1:0-18098 GCA_036521275.1 Acetobacteraceae bacterium | reverse complement strand
GACGCCGTCATTCCGTGGCTGCAGGAATTTTCAGCGCGCATCCACGCCCATGGCGCGGCACTCATGTGCCAGATCACCCATCTTGGCCGGCGCGGTGAATCCTATGCGGGCGAATGGCTGCCGACGATCGCCCCGTCGCCGATCCGTGAAACGATGCACCGCTCCTTTCCGAAGGAAATGGACCGCCACGATATCGACCGTGTCGTGCACGCATACGCCGAGGCAGCCTGGCGCTGCAAGGAAGGCGGGCTCGACGGAATCGAGACGCTTGCCGGCGGCCATCTGATCGGTCAGTTCCTCTCCCCCAAAACAAATCGGCGCACTGACGGGTTTGGCGGCTCCCTCGAAAACCGCTGCCGCTTCGGACTGATGGTGTTCGAGCAGATTCGCCAGCGCGTCGGCGACCGTTTCCTGGTCGGCTTTCGCTACGTCGTGGACGAAGCCGACACCGAAGGACTGTCCTTCGATGACTGCGTCCGCGCCGCGCAGATTTTCCAGTCCAGCGGCTGCATCGACTTCTTCAACGCCATCTACGGCCGCATGGACACCGAGGTGGCGCTTGCCGTGCACAACATGCCTGGCATGGCGTCGCCCATCGCACCGTGGCTGCAGCGCGTCGGCGCCTTCAAGCAAGAAGTGCGGCTGCCAGTATTTCACGCGGCACGTATCTCGGAGATCGCGACCGCCCGCTACGCCATCCGCGAGGGTCTGCTCGATATGGCGGCGATGACCCGCGCCCATATTGCCGATCCGCATATCGTCGCAAAGTTGCAAGCCGGGCAGGAGGAGCGGATCCGGCCCTGCGTCGGCGCCACCCACTGCCAGTCACAGTATCGCCCGCATTGTCTCCATAATCCGGCCACCGGGCGGGAATTGTCGCTTGGCCACGATATCCGGCGCGCGGACCGCCCCCGTCGGGTGGTCGTGGTGGGCGGCGGCCCGGCCGGTCTCGAAGCCGCGCGGGTCTCGGCGGAGCGTGGTCATTCCGTGCTGCTGTTCGAAGGCGCTCCGCGGCTTGGCGGTCAGGTGCTGCTCGGCGCACGGGGCGGTTGGCGCCGCGACCTGATCGGCATCGTGGATTGGCGCATGCACGAACTCGAGCGGCTCGCGGTCGACGTCCGGTTGAACCAGTTTGCCGAGCCCAGCGACGTGTTGCGCGAAGGTCCGGAGGTGGTGGTGATCGCCACCGGCGGCATACCGGATCTCGACTGGATCGACGGCGCTTCGCACTGCACGACGGTGTGGGACGCCCTGTCCGGCGCCGTCCCGCTCGGCAACGAAATCATCGTATACGACGGCACCGGGCGCCACCCGGCGCCGTTGCTGGCCGAGATGGCCGCACGCCAGGGCCGTGCCGTCACATTCGCTTCAATCGACGGGCAGTTGGCACAGGAGCTCACCTATTCCGAGCGGGCGATCTGGAAACGCGAGATGTACCGGCTGGAAATCCCCACCTTGTTCGACCAGCGGATCACGCGCGTGGAACGTGTCGGCAACCGGCTGGCGATGTCGCTGGAAAATCTGGCAACCGAACAGCAAACCACACTGACCGGCGATCAGATCATCGTGGAGCATGGCACGATGCCGGCCGACGAGCTGTTCCAGTCGCTGAAAGGCCAATCGCGCAACGACGGGGTCACCGATCTGGATGCGCTCGTCGCGCTCGCACCCCAGCCCTGGGAGACACAGCGGGATAGCGCGTTCGAGCTGCATCGGGTGGGCGACGCGGTTGCCAGCCGGAACATTGCCGCCGCGATCCTGGATTCGCTGCGCCTTTGCGCCCTGTTGTGAGGGACGGAGGCAATCAGGACTGCGCGGCGGCCGGCCTGGAGCCGAACCCCAGCAACCGGGCAGCCGCACTCACGGTCCAGCCCTGCACGACCAGGGACGCGACGACCAGCACGAAAATGCCGGCGAAAAATGCAGTATCGCGCTGGGGATCGGCCAGCGCCGGCAAAAAACTGAGATAAATCGGTACGGCGCCGCGCAGCCCGATCCACGATGCGAATGCGGTCTCGCGCAGCGTGAAGCGGAATGGCAGCAGGCAGGCGAACACCGCGACCGGACGGGCCACGAATATCAGCACCAGCGCCGCGGCAATGCCGGACACCGCGTAGCGCGGCAGATCGTGCGGCGTAACCAGCAGGCCGAGCATCAGGAACAGCACGATCTGCGCCAGCCACGCCATGCCTTCGGAAAAGCGCAACACGTCGTCGCGTCGCGGGAACTGTCCGGCGCGCGTCACGATGCCCGCCAGGTAGATAGCGAGAAAACCACTGGTGCCGAGCAGTTGAGCAAAACCGAACAGTGCCAGTGCGCCGGTCAGCGCCAGCACGCCGGCCAGCGGCCCATCGAGCGGCAGCCGGCGCAACGCCCGGGCCAGTAGCCAGCCGCCACTTAGACCCAGCAGCGCGCCGCCGACCATTTCCTCCACGAACAGCCAGGCGGCGTGGCCGACGCTGATCCAGGCAGGATCAGCGACGGCATGGACAAGCAGAACGACGAGAAACACCGACATCGGATCATTGAGGCCTGACTCGACTTCCAGCAACGCCGACAGCCGCTGTGGCAGAACGGCACCGGACCGCCCGAGCAGTACGGCGACCGCGGCAGCATCGGTGGGGGCCGCGGCGGCCCCAGCCAGCAGGGCCGCGGCCAGCGGCACGCCCGCCAGCAAGCTGATGGCAGCGCCGGTAATCGCGGCGGTCGCCGCGACGCCCACCGTGGCCAGCAGGGCGGCCGGCCAGAATGCCAGCCGCAACAAGCTGACGGGTGTCTTCAACCCGCCTTCGAACAAGATCAGTGCCAGCGCGACGCTGCCGATCAGATACGCGGCAGAAAAGTCATCGAACGGGATGCCCAGCACGCCGTCGTCGCCGGCGAGCATGCCGAGCACGAGAAAGACGAGCAGCATCGGCGCTCCGATCCGACGCGACACCAGGCCGGCAATGATGCTGATGAAACCCAGTGCGCCGCCCAGCAGGATCCATTCATGGGCGTGCACCATCACGTCACGCCCGGCAATGATGAGCTGTTCGCCTTGCATGCCGATGGCTGGTAGGGGGTTCATCCTGCCGTTCGCAAGACCGAATCAGGCGGTTGCCGGCCAAGGGCCGGCCACGAACACGGCTTCGCCGTCTCCCGGCCAGGGCGGAATTGTCGCTCCGACGACGGACAGTGCGTCGGCCCCTTCGCTGCGGAACTGGAAATGCGCGCCGACTGGAATCGTAAGGGAGGTGCCGGGGCTGAGTTCGGTCACCTCTTCGCTGCTGCCGAACCGGCGCCATATGCGTCCCCTGCCAGCCAGCACGTACCAGATCTCCTCCACGCTGCGATGCATGATGGCTTGGGCCACCGCTCCTGCTGGCAGGGTGAAAATGGCGGTGCTGGCGCGGGCCGTGATGCAGAGCAGGCGCACCTGCGAGCCATCGGGGGCAATCGCGTCAGGCGTGGCGCTCACGTGCCGTGTCGCGAAAGCCATCGGCTGCTCCTCCATTTCGTTCCTGCCTTAAAAGGGCTTGATCGTTGCTATCACGCCGGTCAAGGTGGCCCCGAAAACAACATTCGATCCGATTGGGGGCCGTATGGTCAGTGCGGGGCTGCGTGTCATGGCTCTCGTCCTGCTGACGATCGGCGCGGCGATACCAGTGGGGTATGCGCAGGCGCCCCCGCAATGGCCAAGGACCATTACCCAGAACGGAGCCAGCGTCATCATTTATCAACCCCAGGCGGAGTCATGGCCGGATCGAAAGATCCTGACGGCTCGGGCCGCGGTGGCGATTACGCCGAAGGACCGGCCACAGATACTCGGCACCGTCGAGGTGTCATTGGCCACCAGCACCGATGCCGCGAACGGCATGGTGACTTTCTCCGATCCGCACCTGGTCTCCACGCACTTCCCTTCGCTGGACACGCAGCAGGCAAGCGCGGTCGAGCAGAAGATCCGCACGGCGCTGCCGGATATGCAGATGAAGCAGGTGCCGTTGGATTCTATCCTGCTTAGCCTGAAGCAGGTGCCGGTCGTTGATGTCGCGGTGAACAACGATCCGCCGGAGATCTTCTACTCCAGCCGTCCGGCAAGCCTCGTGGTGTTCGATGGGGAGCCGGTGCTCGCCCCGGTCGGGAAGACAGAACTCTCATTTGCCGTGAACACGAACTGGGACGTGTTCGTCGATCACGCCACCTGGTACCTGCTGAATAATGGAGTGTGGTTGTCGGCGCCGGCGCCGGCTGGGCCCTATACGGTGGTTTCACGGCTGCCGGCGGCATTCAACGCACTGCCGAGCGATGCCAGCTTCGCCGACGCACGCAAACACGTCCCAGCACGGGCGCCATCGTCGGCGCAGGCGGTGCCGACGATCCATGTCAGCATGAAGCCCGCCGAGATCATCGTCACCGACGGCGCGCCGAAGCTGGAAGCAGTTCCCGGCACCGGGCTGCAACGGGTCACCAACACCGCCAGCGCATTGTTCTTCGATGCGGCGGAGCAGCGATATTACGTACTGCTGTCGGGGCGATGGTTTTCGGCCTCCGGACTGGACGGGCCCTGGTCGTTCGCGACTGACAAGCTGCCGCCGGATTTTGCCATGATCCCCACCGGCAGCCCCGCGGCGCCGGTGCTGGCGTCCGTTCCAGGGACAGTCCAGGCGCAGCAGGCGGTGCTGAAGGCGCAGATCCCAACCACGGTCACGCTGAAACGCGGCGCACCGCCGCCGAAAGTGGAGTATTCGGGACCGCCGAATTTCCTGCCGATCTCGGGGACCTCCGTGCTGTACGCAGTGAACACCGCCGATCAGGTGCTGAAAGTGGGGGATAGCTACTACGCCTGCTATCAGGGCGCCTGGTTCGTATCGAATGCGCCGACCGGTCCCTGGGTGCTGGCGGACAGCGTGCCCCCGGCAATCCGTGCCATCCCACCGTCGAGCCCGATGTACAACGTCACCTATGTGCAGATATACGGCTCCACGCCAACAACCGTCACCTACGGCTACACCGCCGGTTACATGATGGGGTTCGTCACCGCGAGCGTGCTGGTCTATGGCACCGGGTACTATTATCCGCCGGTGATCGTGCCGGGGCGAGCGCCGATCTATTATCCGTACCCGTACTCCTATGCCGGCAGCGTATGGTACAATTCCGCCAGCGGGGTATGGGCACGGGGCGGGTCGATCTATGGCCCGTATTACGGGGCTTCAGCCGGCCGCTATTACAATCCGGCGACGGGCGGCTGGGCGCGGGGTGCGGCCGTGTATGGCCCCTATGGCGGCGCCGGGGCCTGGTCGCGTTACAATCCCAGCACCGGAACATACGCACACGGCAGCGCCGTATGGGGCGGCGGAAGCGGAACGGCGAATGCCAGCTTCTATAACCCGCGTTACGGCGTTTCGGGGTCCACCAACCAGAACGTCAATCCGTACGGACGCTGGGGATCGAGCACGGTCAGCGGACCGAACAAGACGGTGAACACGGCCAGTGGCGCGAATGCGCGCGGCTCCGCCGGGGGATTCAATTCCTCCACCGGGGCGGCAGGCGCCGGCTATCATAATCGCGCCACCGGCAGCAGCGGCGGGGTGGTGAAAGGGTCGGGTGGCGACGTCTATGCCGGGCGGGACGGAAACGTGTACCGTCACACCGACAGCGGGTGGTCGAAATGGAACAACGGGTCGTGGAACTCGATGCAATCGCCCTCCAGCGGTTCGACGCGTCCGCAGAACCGGCAATCCGGCAGCTTGGGCGCGAGTCAGGGCGGGAGCCGCCAGCAATTTGATCGGTCCAGCTATCAGCAACTGGAACAGGACCGGTTCGGCCGGATGGCGGGCGAAGGGCGATTTGAGGGCGGCGGCTTCGGCGGCGGTCGGTTCCGGCGATAATGCAGGAGGTTTCGTCATGCAGGATGTCAGGCGAATGAGAGCGCCGGATCGCTGGATATGTCGCGTCAAGGCCGCGATCCTCTTCGCCGCCGCGAGCCTATTCATCGGCCCGGCGCTGGCACAGCAGCCCACACAGGCGCAGGCCAATGCGATCAAGCAGGCTTGCCGCGCGGATTATCAGGCGCATTGCGCCAGCGTGCCCACCGGCGGATCGGCCGCGCTGAGCTGCTTGCAACAGAATGCATCGAGCCTGTCGGCCGGGTGCCAGACGGCACTGAGCGCAGTCAGTGGCGGAACCACCGGCAGCAGTAACGCCACGGCCGCTCCACCGCCGGCAGCCGCCCACCCTCAGATGTCGGGACGGCAGGAGATCGGATTGATGCGTGAAGCCTGCGGATCGGACTACCGTACCTATTGCGCCGGCATTCGGCCGGGCGGCGGTCGAGCGGTCGCCTGCCTGGAAGCGCACGGGCGGTCGCTGTCGCGGCAATGCCGCTCGGCGCTGATGGCTGCACGGCAGAGCCGGTAACCGCGCATGTTGCCAGCCCGTTCCCTCGCGACCGTTGCCATCCTTTGCCTCGCACTAGGGGGGCTGGCCGGGTGCAAGAAGGAAAACGCCTATGTGGCACCGCCACCGCCGCAAGTGGGGGTGGCACATCCGCTGACGCAGCAGGTGACGCCGGAATTGGACTCCACCGGCAACACGGCAGCGTACAACGAAGTGGATCTGGTCGCGCGGGTGGAAGGCTTCCTGCAGGAGATCGACTACACGGATGGGTCCTTGGCGAAAACGGGAAAGCAACTGTTCCTGATCGAGCCGGCGCCCTACCAGGCGAAGCTTCAGCAGGCCCAGGCGCAACTGGATGCGGCCAACGCCGCACTGGTGCAATCGAAAGCGGAGTTCCAGCGACAGGCGACACTACTGGCGCAAAACGTGTCGGCGCAGAACACCTATGATCAGGCGAAGGCAAAATACGCGTCTGACCAGGCCAACGTGCTGAACCAGACCGCCGGCGTGGCGATTGCCGGCATCAATTTTGGCTATACGCGTGTAGCGGCACCGTTCGACGGGGTGGTCACGAACCACCTGGTCTCGGTCGGCGAACTGGTGGGTGTCACCAGCCCGACCAAGCTGGCAACCATCGTCCAGCTCGACCCGATCTATGTGAATTTCACTGTCAGCGAGCAGGAGGTCCTGCGCATCAAGGCGGCCTCCAAACAGCAGACCCTGACCCCTGACCAGATCAGTCAAATACCGGTCGAGGTCGGACTGATGACCGACACCGGCTATCCGCTGACCGGCAACCTGAATTACATTTCGCCGACATTGGATCCGTCAACCGGCACCCTCGCCGTGCGCGCCATCTTCAAGAACGCGAATCGTGCATTGTTGCCGGGCTTCTTCGTACGCGTGCGCATTCCGTTGCGGGGCCAAACGGCACCCGCGTTGCTGGTGCCGGATACCGCCCTGGGGACCGACCAGGCGGGGCGCTATCTGCTGGTGGTCAACAAGGACAACGTCGTGGAGCAGCGCTCCGTGCAGACCGGCCAAAGTGTCGGCGCGCTGCGCGTGATCAGCTCCGGCATCACCGCGGACGACCAGGTCGTCGTCACCGGGCTTCAGCATGCCATTCCGGGCGCCAAGGTCGCGCCGCAACCCACGCCGATGCCCGAATCATGATCTCCCGCTTCTTCATCGACCGCCCGGTACTGGCGAACGTACTGGCGATCCTGTTTGTCCTGATCGGCGGCGTGTCCCTGCTGACACTGCCGATCTCCCAGTACCCCAACGTGGTGCCGCCCACCGTATCAGTGACCACCCGCTACCCCGGCGCGTCGGCGGAGACGGTCATGAACACCGTGGCCCTGCCGATCGAGCAGCAGGTGAACGGTGTACAGGGCATGCTGTACATGCAGTCCACCAGCGCGAGCGATGGCACCTACTCGCTCACGGTGACCTTCCAGATCGGCACCGATCTGAATTTTGCGCAGGTCCTGGTGCAGAATCGGCTCGCCAGCGCCATGGCGCAACTGCCGATTGCGGTGCAGGCGCAGGGCGTCACGGTGCAGCAGAAATCCACCGCGATCCTCCAGATTGTCACGCTGACCTCGCCAAAAGGGACATATGACAGTCTTTACCTGAGCAACTATGCCACCATCAGTCTGCTGAACGAGCTGTCGCGCGTCCCCGGCGTGGGCAACGTGAACGTATTCGGGGTCGGCCAGTACGCCATGCGTCTCTGGCTGGATCCGCAGAAGCTGTACAGCTACGGCCTGACGCCATCGGACGTAGTCAACGTCGTTCAGCAGCAAAGCCAGCAGGTCGCAGCCGGTCAGATCGGCGCACCGCCGGCACCAGCAGGCCAGCCATTCCAGTACACCGTGAACGTGGAAGGCCGATTGGCCGATCCGGCGCAATTCGGTGCCATCGTCGTAAAGTCGCAGAACGGCGCGGTGACCCGCTTGCGCGACGTGGCGCGGATCGAACTCGGCGCGCAGACCTATTCCCAGGTGTTCCGCCTGAATGGCCATCAGGCCGCCGGTCTGGCGATCTCACAAACACCGGATGCCAACGCGCTGGACGTCGCGACCCACGTACGCGCGAAAATGCAGGAGCTGTCGAAGGCATTCCCACAGGACCTGACCTACTCCATCCCGTTCGACACCACCGGGTTCGTCAAGACCTCGATCGATGAGGTGTACAAGACACTGATCGAGGCGGGCATCCTGGTACTGATCGTCATCCTGGTTTTCCTGCAGGACTGGCGCGCCACGCTGGTACCCGCAACCACCGTCCCGGTGACCATCATCGGCGCTTTCGCGGCAATGGAAGTGCTGGGGTTTACCGTCAACCTGTCCACCTTGTTCGCTATCATCCTGGCTATCGGCATCGTGGTTGACGACGCGATCGTGGTCGTGGAAGGCGCGGCGCATCACCAGGAACGCGGCCTGTCGGCGCATGACGCCGCGGTCAAGGCAATGGACGAGTTGTTTGGCCCCATCATCGGCATCACGCTGGTGCTGATGGCGGTGTTCGTGCCGGCCGCGTTCCTGCCTGGGTTGACGGGCAAGATGTATGCGCAATTCGCTCTGGTGATCGCCGCGACGGCGCTGATCAGCGCCATCAACGCCGCCACCTTGAAACCGACCCAATGCGCCTTGTGGCTGCGCCCGCCGGTGCCACCGGAGAAGCGGAACTTCTTCTTCCGCGGGGTCAATTTCCTGTACGACCCGGTCGAGCGTAGCTACGCCCGCCTGATCGGCAGCATGACGCACCATGCGCTATTGATGGTGGTGATCGCGCTTCTGCTGGCGGTGGTCGCCTTCTGGGGGATCGCCCGCCTGCCGACCGCGTTCATCCCCACCGAGGATCAGGGATACGTACTGGTCGCCACCCAGCTTCCCGATGGCGCCTCGCTGGAACGAACCCAGAAGGCGATGGCCGCGGTAACCCAAGCGGCGCTCGCGACGCCCGGAGTGGACCAGGTCGTCGAGATCAGCGGCATTTCCGCGCTCGACAATAATGCCTCCCTCTCGAGTGCGGGGGTCGAATACGTAATTCTGAAAGACTGGTCGGTGCGCGGAAAGGCGAAGGGCGAGGACTTGCGCTCGATTTACCTCCATCTGCAGGGTGCGCTGAACAAGCTGCCCGATGCATCCGCGTTGGTTCTGATACCGCCGCCCATCCAGGGAATCGGCAACGCGAGCGGATTCAACATGCAGCTTGAGCTGCGCGACGGCAATGTTGACTGGGGAAAGCTGAACCGCATCACCCAGACGATGATTGCCGATGCTGGCAGCCAGAGCACGCTGCAACATGTCAGCACGTCCTACCGGGCTGACGTTCCGCAGATTGAAGTGGATGTCGACCGCACCAAAGCCGAGACGCTGCACGTCTCCGTCGGCGACGTCTTCAACGTGCTGTCCGGCTACATCGGGTCGAGTTATGTCAACCAGTTCAACCTGTTTGGCCGGACCTTCCAGGTTTACGTCCAGGCCGACTCGAAATACCGCCTGCAATCAAACGACCTGGAGGCGCTCTACGCCCGCAGCAGCGACGGCAACATGGTACCCCTGGGTGCGCTGGTCACCATACGGCCGGTCGTCGGGCCGGCTCTGATCAGCCTGTATAATCTGTATCCCACGGCTGGATTGATCGGCGTGCCGGCGCCGGGCTTCAGCTCAGGCCAGGCGATGTCGCTGATGGAGGAGATCGGCAACAAGGTGCTACCGCCTGGCACCGGATACGAATGGACGGCCATGTCGTATCAGGAGAAAGCGGTTGGCGGCCAGATCTACCTGGTGTTCGCGATGGCGCTGGTGCTGGTCTATCTGTGCCTCGCCGGCCAGTACGAAAGCTGGATCGCCCCACTGGCGGTAATCCTGGCAGTGCCGCTGGCGCTGCTGGGCCCGGCGATCACGCTGGGGATGCTGGGGCTGGCGAACAATCTTTACACGCAGATCGGCATCGTCCTGCTGGTAGCGCTGGCCGCCAAGAACGCAATCCTGATCGTGGAGGTGGCGCGCGAGCGGCGCGCCGAGGGTGAACCGATCCTGCAGGCCGCAGTGGATGCCGCACGTACCCGGTTCCGGCCGATCGTGATGACCTCGTTCGCGTTCATCCTGGGTGTCGTGCCGCTGGTCACGGCGACGGGCGCCGGTGCGGCAGCCCGCGTATCGCTGGGGCTGCCGGTATTCAGCGGGATGATCGCGTCCACCTGCCTTGCCGTGCTGTTCGTACCGTCGTTCTTCGTCGTGCTGCAACGCCTGGAAGAGTGGCGAACTGTGCCCAAACGTCACGAGGCACCGGTGGAACGACCGGCGGAATAGTGAAACCGCACCGGTCAGTGATGCATCGCGCTGATCGCCGGGGCGTTGGCATGGACGTTGTGCGCGTGCGGCTGAAATACCGCCAGCGACGCGAGACCGGCAAAGCAGACCAGCACGACGAACAGACTCGAATGCCTGCTGACGGAGCCGGCACTGTACACCTCATCCGCGCGGACGCTGGGCCGATCAGGATCGACCACGTCGTCTAGCCGGACAAAATCTGATGTGCGATCCATGTTGTCTCTCCCCCTTCGGGGCCGCGTTGTGCAGCGCCGGCATATTGGAACCGGTTCACGACCTCGCCTGTGACAGGGATCACATCGCGAACAAATTCATCATCGGGGACCCTGCGCCATCTATCAGCGGCCCTCTATCAGCGGCCCGATGATCGCGGAGACATCAAGACTTCGGGCCGCCGGTGTCAGGAGGTGGTGGGTTCGCGGGCGACTTGGACCTTTTCAACGCGGCGCCCGTCCATCGCCACGACCTCGAAGCGCCAGCCGCCGAAGACGATCCGGTCCCCCTCGCGAGGGACACGTCCCAGCAGCGCGAGCAACAGCCCGGCCAGGGTGTGGTAGGTTCCCTCGGACGGAAGGTCGGGAAGATCCAGGCGGGCCTTCAGCTCATCCACCGGCATCATGCCATCCATGAGCAACACCGGTGCTGCCTGCGAGCCGCCAGAAGGCACCGGTTGGGGCGCAGCATCGGCGGGATCGCCGACAATTGCTTCCAGCACGTCGGCGGCGGTGACCACCCCTTCAAAGCTCCCGTACTCGTCCATTACCAACGCCATGCCGATCGAGTCGGATTTCAGCCGCTCCAGCGCGTCCAGCGCCGTGACCGCGTCCGGCACCACGATCGGCTGGCGCAATGCGGGTCCCAACGACAGGTCGCCCCCACTCAGGATGCGGTCGAGCAGGTCTTTCGTCTGCACGATGCCGACCACGTTATCGACTGATCCATCGCAGACCACGAAACGGGAGTGCTGGGCCGATTTCAGCGTGGCGGCGATTTCTCGCCGGCTGTCGGTGCGATCGATCCAGGCCAACTCGTTGCGCGGCGTCATGATCGCCCGAACCGGCTTGTCAGCCAGCCGCAACACGCGCTCGATCATGTCGCGCTCCTCGGTTTCCAGCACACCTGCTTGGGTGCCCTCCGCCAACAGGGCGCGCAGCTCTTCTTCTGTGACGGTCTGGCGGGCGGCGCGACCATGGCCGATGAGGTGAAGGATCAGGCTGGAGGATCGCGACAGCAGCCATACCACCGGGCTGGTCAGCCGGGCCGTCCAGGCGATCGGCACCGCGACGTGTGCCGCCATCAGCTCCGGCCGGCGCAGTGCTAGCTGCTTAGGCACCAGTTCGCCGAGCACGAGCGTGAGATAGGTGGTCACGACGACCACGATCACCAGCGCCAGCGACGAAGCGACGCCCATGCCGAGACCAAGTGCCTGTAGCCAGGCCTGCACGTGCTCGGCGACACGGGCACCGCCGAACACGCCGATGAAGACGCTCACCAGGGTGACACCGACCTGGACGGTGGGAAGGAAACGCTGTGGATCCTCAGCCAGCACGCGCGCCATCCCTGCACCGGCAACGCCCTTGCGCTCCAGCACGGCCAGCCGGGCACGGCGGGCGGAGACAAGAGCTAACTCGCTGAGCGCGAACAGGCCATTGATCCCGATCAGCACCAATATCACGACGACTTGGATCGCGAATCCCATGTGTCTTTCCTGTGAGGGAGCGACGGGACCAGAGCCGCGCCGGTGATCCGTCTGGAATGGCTCTGGTCGCCCAGCGGGTGGGTAGCATATGGCTGCACTGTCAATAAGCGGAGGCGGGCGATGCCGCTGGTGGTCATGGTCGTTGGGATCGTCGGGATCGTGCCGGTGATCGTTTGCGGACTGGGCGCGATCGGGCCCAGCACCGGGGCGGCGGACATGTTGGCCGCTCTAATAGGCTACTGCGCGGTCGTGCTGTCGTTCCTGGGCGGGATGCAGTGGGGGTTCGCGTTGCGGCCGGTCGAAGCCGGCGGCCACGCGCAGCCCTGGCGGCTGGTGCTCGGGGTGGTGCCGCCGCTGGCGGGGTGGGTGGCGTTGCTGGTGGCACTGGTGTTGTGGAGTTGGTTGTCGCTGCTGCTGCTGGCCGCCGGGTTCATTGCCACGGTGGTGACAGAGTACCGGTGGGCGCAGCACGGAATGGGGGTGCCGGGCGGGTATCTCTGGCTGCGCTGGGGGCTGACGGCGGTGATCGTGGCAATGCTGGTAACGGTGCTGACCCTCCGGCTGCTTGGGGTGACCGTGGTGGTGGTGTGAACACAGCAGCTAAGGCGGCGGCATGCGCATTGTGTTCATCGGTGTGTCGCACTGGCACACGCCGTTCTATCTGGAGCCGGCCCTCAAGCTCCCCGATACTCAGGTCGTCGGGGTCAGCGATCCGGAGCTGACCCGCGCTCAACCGGCCGCGGCGCAGGCTGGATGCCGCGCATGGGCCGATTACCGTGACATGTGCGCGGATACCCGGCCCGAGTTCGCGTTCGTGCTCGGTCGCCATTGCGACATGGCGGAGGCCGCGCGTTTCCTCATCACGTCCCGGATCCCATTCGCGATCGAAAAGCCCGCCGGGATCAACACGGCCGAGGTGAGCGATATTGCTGCTCGCGCCGCCGAGGCGTTCTTGTTCGCCGCCGTGCCGTTCGTTTTTCGCCGCTCGCCGATGCACCACGCCATCACCGACATCTCCTCCGGCGACCCGGTGCACTATGCCGCCTTCAAGTTCATCGGCGGTCTGACGGATCGCTACCGCGAAGCGCGATGCGAGTGGATGCTTCAGCGCGCCACCGCCGGCGGCGGCGCGCTGCTCAATCTCGGCGTGCATTTTCTCGATTTCTGCCGCGTCCTGATTCCGCAGCATCCGCTTGTACTTGCTGGAGCAACCATCTCCAACCTGAACACCGACTGCGGTGTGGAAGATCATGCGGCCGTCCTGCTGCGGGCAGGCGCCGCCACCTGCCTCGTGGAAACCGGATATCTGCTGCCCGCCGCAACCGCGGTGTTCGACCTGCATTACAGCATCCGCACGGAACGTCACTACTTCATCGTGCGCGACGCCGAAACGCTGGAAGTCGTGGACCGCGCGCGGCAGCGGCAGCTCGTCCACGTGCCGACGGTCAATGTCCCGCTTTATCCCGCTTTTGTCGCTGACACGCTGCGCCGTGTCTCGCGCGGCGATCCACCGGTCGCCGGCCTGAATGACATGGCGGTGGCAATGCAACTCGTGGAGGCGGCGTATCGCGCCTCGATACCAACCAGT
Organism: Acetobacteraceae bacterium; assembly: GCA_036521275.1. Classification (GTDB taxonomy): domain Bacteria; phylum Pseudomonadota; class Alphaproteobacteria; order Acetobacterales; family Acetobacteraceae; genus DATDIC01. The sequence goes on along the minus strand of DATDIC010000611.1, from coordinate 4,090 downwards.
GCGGCACTATGAGGCCGCGTGGTGCAGCAACGCTGGCACCGCTGACAGCAGCAGCACCGTCCCCGACGCGGTCAGCAGCAGCAGGACCGCGCGGCGGAACCCGGCATTGCTGAAGCGCCGATAGAGCCGGGTGCCGATCAGCACCGGTATCAGCATGGCCGGAGCAATGACGGCGAACGCGCGTGAAGTATCCGCGGTCAGCGTCCCCGAGATGACATAAGCCGCCATCGTCAGCGCCTGCATCGCGAGATTGAAGCTCTGGAACACCGCCCGCTGGGCATCCCGGTCCCAGCCGCGCAGCGTGCACCACAGCGTCGGTGCCGGGCCAGTCAGCCCACCCAGCCCGCCCATCAGGCCGCCGAACCATCCGGCGACCGCGTCCGCCAGCCGCCCGCCATGCGGGATGTGCGGCAGGTCGCGCGCCAGCAGCATTGCCGGGCACCACAGCACCAACAGCAGCCCCACCGCCGTTTTGAACCCGAGCGGGTTGATCCGCCCGAGCAGCATTACGCCGACCGGAACCCCCAGCACGCCACCCACGATGAACGGGGTCAGCCGCCGTGCATCGAACCCTTGCCTGATGGTACCGAGTGAAAGCACCTGGCCGAGCAGCGAACCGAACACCACCATCGGACCAGCCAGCGTCGGCGGCACCGCCCATACCCAGATCGGCATCGCGACCAGCCCGAAGGCAAACCCGGTGAGCCCCTGCACGAACCCACCGGCCGCCGCGCCCAGCGCGACAGCAAGCAGCATCACCACGCCTCCCAAGCCAGCCGCTCCAGCCACGCACGCACGCCGGACGGGTCGCCGAATGCTTCGGCAACCATCAGGCCGACGCCACCCATGTTTTTTGCGGCGCGGACCGCATCGCGGTCTGTGGCGTCGTCACCGACGAACACCGGCAGCCGCCCGGTAAAGGGCGGGTGGTTCATCACGGTGGTCACCGCGCTCCCTTTATCCGCCCCGCGTGGCCGCACCTCCCACGCCATGTGCGCCGGCATGAGAACAAAGCCCGGATCTGCTTCGATCAACTTGCTGATCGCATCCCGCAGCGCCGCCCCGGCTTCCGGTGCCTGCCGATAATGCAGCACGAAACCGCGCGCCTTGTGTTCCAGCAACGTGCCCGGATATGTCCGCGCCAGTGCCTCTGCCTCGATCAGCCACGTCGCAGACGGTGCGGGCAGTGGTGGCCGTTCTACCGGCCCGTGCGGCGAGTGCCGTACCGCCCCGCCATGCTCCCCGGCAATGGCTTCGGGGATGTCGCCGAACAGAGCGTCCACCTGCTCGACCGGCCGACCACTGATCATGCCCAGCGCGCCGCCGAGCCGGCGTTTCACTGTCGCCAGGATCTCCGGTAGCCCCGCCGGCACGCTCACCTCCAGTGGCGTCGCCGCGAAATCGAGCAACGTGCCGTCCACGTCCAGCAACAGGGCAGTCTTATCGAGCGGCGGCAACTGCTCAAGGCTCATGCGGCCTTGTCGCAGGTCCGGCGCACGAGTCCAAGGGACGGTCTTTTGACGGCGCGCTTTATCCGCTCTGCCTGGCCATTGGTGCAAGGACGATATGGTTTTGCGAGTTCTGCGCTCGATCCATGCTCGCGACAAACGCAGTCGGAGATATGCAGACCAGGAAGCGGTGTGCGGTCACGGCTTAGTCGCTCACCGGCGCTTTTGTGTTCAGTTCTTCTATCTGGCGATTGATATCCCTTTGGACTTGATCGATCGTGAAGCTGGCCGGCGCCTGGCTTGGTGGATAGTCCTTGAAGGTTTGCAGGAAAGCCGCAGCTTTCAGGTTCATCCACCCCATCAAATAGGCGTTCTTCACCCGCCAGTCGTCATATTGATCGGAAACGACATCCGCGCGTTCGTAAGGGTCCATCCGCAAGTTGAATATCTTCGGTATGCGATAGGTCGTGAGCGGCTCATACCAGACCGGAAAGCCACCGGGCTTTTTCTGCTCCTCGAAGACCGCCTTCCAGTCGCCGTGACGGTAGGCCACAAGATCGCCATCGTCGTCGAAGTAAGGGAAGTCCGTCCGCGGCCCGGTTTTGCCTTCTCCGGTCAGGAAATCAAGCTGATTGTAGCCGTCGAGATGCACCCTGAAGGTCGTGCCGCCAATTTCCGTTCCATGCAGCAATCGCTCTTTGATCGTGGTATCGCCAGCCGCCGCAAGCAGCGTCGGAAACCAGTCGAGACCCGAGAACATCTCGGTCGAAACTTCACCCGCCTTGATATGGCCCGGCCAGCGTACCATCGCGGGTACGCGGAACGCGCCTTCCCAGTTGGTGTCCTTCTCGCTGCGGAACGGCGTGGTCGCCGCATCAGGCCAGGAAAACTGGTTGGGGCCGTTATCGGTGGTGTAGACGACGATCGTGTTGTCGGCGATGCCCAGATCGTCCAGCGCCTCGAGCAGCTTGCCGACGTCGCCGTCGTGCTCGATCATGCCGTCGGCATATTCGTTTCCCGGCATTCCGCTTTGACCGCGCATCGACGCTCGCACATGGGTAAACACGTGCATGCGTGTCGTGTTCATCCAAACGAAAAACGGCTTATGGGCTTGCACCTGTCGTCCCATATAGTCGATCGCCGCCGCGGTCGTTTCGTCGTCGATCGTTTCCATTCGTTTGCGGGTGAGCGGACCGGTGTCCTCGATCGTCTGCTTGCCCACACGTCCCCAGTGCGGCTGCACCGTCGGATCGTCCACATCGGTCGCTTTCGTGCGCAGCACGCCACGCGGTGAATTATTGGCGACATACTCTTTGTCGTCGGCAGGCCAGTAGGGGCGCTCGGGTTCTTCTTCGGCGTTCAAATGATACAGGTTGCCGAAGAACTCATCGAAGCCGTGGACCGTGGGAAGGTATTCGTTGCGGTCACCAAGGTGATTCTTGCCGAAATGGCCGGTGGCGTAACCCAGCGGCTTCAGCGCCTGGGCTATCGTGACATCACGCGCCTGCAAGCCGATCGGCGCTCCTGGAATGCCGACCTTCGATAGCCCGGTGCGCTTCGGCGTCTGTCCCGTAATGAAGGATGAGCGACCCGCCGTGCAACTGTTCTCGGCGTAGTAGTCGGTGAACATCATGCCTTCACGGGCGATCCGGTCGATATTCGGTGTCTTGTAACCCACGACGCCAAACGCATAGGCGCTGATGTTCGTCTGGCCGATGTCATCACCCATGATGATGAGAATATTCGGCTTGTCCCCGCGCGTCGCGGATTGCGGCGCCGGTTGACCCTGATTGGTTCCCTGGGCGCGCGCGCCCGGCAGCAACCCCGTTGCCGCGATGACCGACGTTCCGCCAAGCAGGATTGCGCGGCGCTCGAGTCCCACCGGTTGCCGATTTTTGCTCACGATGAGGAGGCTCCTGGTTCTCTATTGCTGGGCGATATTAGGCCGCGTGCACAAACCCCACCAACTTCGACGAAGCCCTTCCGCCCGCGTCTGTTCGGGCAAGTCGACAATAATTCTTCGCGGACCCACAAACTCCTTGTCCTATCGCTTCAAGCACCCCTGCGTGCCTGACCGGCGACCCAATCCGCGAACGCTGCGATGGCTGGTGCGCGGGGATGTCCCGGCATGTGCGCGGCGAAGAATCCGAAGCCCGGGAGACTCACCTCACTGACCTTCACCAGCGCGCCGACCTGTAGTTCGCGGGCCACCAGCACGTCGCTGCACAGTCCGATACCTTGGCCTCCGATCACCGCCTCCATCGCGTGCAGTTCTTCCAGGAAAGAAAGCCCGTCCAGGTCCTGGGGTTCGACGAAGGAAGCATCCGCGGCGCGCATTGCCGCCGCCCAGGTGCGCCAGGTCGGCGGCTCAGGCTCGGTCTCCTGCCATTGCATGTGGATCAGAGGGAACCCCAGAAGCTCGGCGGGGCGCGTCGGAACCCCCACCGCGACCAGCAGCCTCGGGCTGCACATCGGCCAGAACGTGTCCCGCATGATCTCGCGGCTCAGCAGTTCCGGCGGCGCGGTTCGAGCGTAGCGGATCGCAATGTCGGCCTGCCCGGCACGCAGGTCCACCACCGCGTCAGTGCCGATGACCTCCAGCGCACGCCCGGGGTGTGCCGCGCGCCACAGCGGCAGGCGCG